>JBAXJZ010000085.1:0-10905 GCA_037137595.1 Burkholderiales bacterium
CGCGGCCTCGATGAAGCGATCGCGCGCCTCGGGCTCGAGCGCATCGGCCTTCATCCGGATGGTCTCGAGCTGACCGATCAGCGCGGTGAGCGGCGTGCGCAGGTCGTGCGACACGTTGGCCACCATCTCGCGGCGCTGCGCGTCGGTCTGCGTCACGCGGTCCATCTCGACCTTCAGCCGCTCGAGCGTCTCGCGAAAGGTGCGCGACAGCCGGCCGATCTCGTCGTTGCGGTCGCGGAACGGGAATTCGGTCTCGCACAGCGTGGCGGAGAAGCCGCCGCTGCGCACGCGCTCGGCCGCGCGCGTGAGGGCGGTCAGCGGGCGGGTCAGCAGCGCGATCATCGCGACCGTGAGCGCGACGCCGATGGCGAGCGTGAGCAGCGAGACCTTCACCGCGGTCTGGATGGCGTAGCTCTTCAGCAGCTCGGGCGCCTGCGTGCCCACGTCGGCCGCCCGTGCGACGACATAGAGCCAGCCCACCTCGCGGCCGTCGCGCAGCAGCGGGCGTGCCGCGACGATGCACGACTTCTGCTGGTGGTCGGGGTCGAGGCCGGCGATCGGCATCGTCGCGTCGAGCGTCAGCTGCTCGCGGATCGGGCCGAGATCGACCGACCAGGTGCTCCAGAAGAGCTTGGGCTCGCCCGAGGTCGCGAGTACGCGGCCCTTCGGGTCGAGCAGGTACATGCCGGTGTTGGGCGAGAAGACGGTGAACGCGGAGAGCTGCTCGGAGAAGGCGTCGGGGCTCTTCTCGTAGGTCTCCCACAGGTCCGGGTACATCTCGACCACGCGGTCGATGAACGCGCGGCTCTGCGTGTAGACGACGTCGGTGTAGTAGCTGCGCACCGACATGTGCATCACCGCCGCGAGCACGATCGCGGTCAGCAGGCCCGCGCCTGCGACCAGCATCAGCACCCGTGCGCGGATGGACTTCATCGTTCCTCGGTGAACCGGTAGCCCACGCCGCGGACCGTCAGCACGTAGCGCGGGTTGGCGGGATCGGCCTCGACCTTCGCACGCAGGCGGTTGATGTGGGTGTTGACGTTGTGCTCGTAGCCCTCGTACGTGGTGCCCCACACGGCGTCGAGCAGCTGCACGCGGGTGAACACGCGCCCGGGGTGCCGGGCGAGGTGGGCGAGCAGGTCGAACTCCTTCGAGGTGAGCGGCAGCGAACGGCCGGCGAGCCGGACGTCGCGGCTCGCGCCATCGATCACCAGCTCGCCCGCGACGATCCGCTCGACGTCCTGCTCGACCGGCTGGCGGGCCATGTCGCGGCGACGGAGCATCGCCTTCACGCGGGCCTGCAGCTCGGGGATCGAGAACGGCTTGGTGAGGTAGTCGTCGGCGCCGAGCTCCAGGCCGAGCACGCGGTCGATCTCCGTGGAGCGCGCGGTCAGCATCAGCACGGGGGTGGCGTTGCGCTCCATGCGCATCGTCCGGACCACGTCCAGGCCGTCGCGGCCGGGCAGCATGACGTCCAGCACCACCATCGAGTAGTCGCCGGACTGCGCGGCCTTCAGGCCGGCGTTGCCGTCGTGCACGCAGTCGACGCGGTGGCCGAGGTCGCGGACGTGCATCGCGATCAGGTCCGCGATGTCCTTCTGGTCCTCGACCACGAGTATCCGGTGTTCCATGGGTCTCTCCGGGAGCGGGAGGAGTGTGCCGCTCCGGCATCGCGCCGTGCTCGCGGCAGGATATCAAAACGGTCACGACGGGCGCCGTGACGCGGTCGCGACGGCGCGAGACACAAACGTGATCCGGACGCGATGGGGTCGTCATCCGGGCTCGGCACAGTCCAGCCTGTCACAGCCCTCCACCCCCGGAGCCCGACCATGTCCGCCGTCCTCGACCTCGACCCGATCGCCGACCTCGCCGTCCACCGCGGCGCGATGCTGCGGTTCGCACGCCGCAAGATCCGCGACGAGGCCCTCGCGGAAGACACCGTCCAGGACGCGTTGCTGGCCGCGCTGAGCGCCCGCAGCAGCTTCCAGGGCCAGTCCGCCGTCCGCACCTGGCTGATCGGCATCCTGAACCACAAGATCCAGGACGCGTTCCGCCGCGAGACCCGCTACGTGAAGCTCGACGGCGCGGTCGACGACGAGGGCGCCGACGGCGAGGACCGGCTCGAGCGCGCCGCCTCGGTCCCGCCGCTGGACGGCGACGACGCCGACCCGATGCAGGAGGTGGCTCGCCGCCGGATGCACGCCGCCCTGGTCGACGAGGTCGAACGCCTGCCCGACAGCCTGCGGTCGGTCTTCATGATGCAGGCGATCGAAGGGGTCGCGACCTCGGAGGTCTGCGAGAAGCTGAACATCACCGAGGCCAACGTCTGGGTGCGGCTGCACCGTGCGCGCAAGCGTCTGGCCGAGAAGCTGGGCGAGCATCTCGAGCCGGCCTGAGCGGCGGGCGGGGCCCCGGGCCCCGTCTACAGGGGCCTTCCGGGCGGGTGTTGCGTTCCCCTCACGAACGCAACAATTCTTCACCGCCCATCGGCATCGTCGCGCCTGCCATCCGTGGTGCCTAAGGTGGTCGGGGGGCGGCGTCGAAGATGCGGGCAATCTCACCCGCGAATGCCCCTCATGCACGCACTCGAAGCCGGACAACTGAACCGGCTCCTCCGTGATCTCGAACTCACCGCGCCGGTCGTGATCCGCCGCGCGGCGCCGCAGGTGGACCTGTACCTGTGGCTGGTGAGCCGGCTGCGCGACGCCGACGTGCGGACCGACGCGACCTACCAGCAGCGGCTCGCCCGCTACGTGGGTCTGCGCGGCAAGCTGCGTGCCCGCAAGCAGGCGCTGTTCGACACGATGCAGGACCTGAAGTCGCTCGAGTCCCCGCAGTTCGAGGACGTGCTGCTGCGGGTCAGCGAACTCACCGGGCAGATCGAGAAGTCGGTGGCCTCGTCGCTGCTGGCGCTGCTCGATCCGGAGCAGCCGTCGATCGATCGCGACCTGCGCGAACTGCTGCCGCGCTACGGATTCCCCGCGCTGGCCGAGGCGCCGCTCTTCGACGAGTGCGTGGCCTGGCACCGCAGGCTCGACGCGCTGTTCGGTCAGGTCGTCGAGGCGCCGCGCTGGGCGGCGATCTCGTCGCGGATCGACGCCGGGCTCACGCCGGCGAACGGCGCGGTCCTGACCGAGTCGCGCAAGCTGAACATCCACCTGAGCCACTCGCGTCGCGTGGTCGCGCTGATGCCGACCCTGGAGCCGGTGTCGTCCGCGCCGCGTCGCGTGCCGGCCGCCGTGCTGCCGGTGACGGAGACGGTGGTGCCCCGCGCGATGGGGCGGCTGCACCTCTGCCGCTGACGCGCAGCGGCCCGCGCCGCGACCGTCGCAACGACAGCGGGCCGGTTCTCACCGGCCCGTTCTCATTCGTGCGGCGATCCGCTCCGCCGGGCCTCAGGGGCCGGTGACCTCGCCGAGCAGCAGGTACTCCATCAGCGCCTTCTGCACGTGCAGCCGGTTCTCGGCCTCGTCCCAGACCACCGACTGCGGTCCGTCGATGACCTCGGCCGACACCTCCTCGCCCCGGTGCGCGGGCAGGCAGTGCATGAAGACCGCGTCCGGGCGCGCGACGCGCATCATGTCGGCGTCCACCTGCCAGTCCGCGAAGGCGGCCAGCCGGTCACGGCTCTCGTCCTCGAAGCCCATGCTCGTCCAGACGTCGGTGCTGACCAGGTCCGCGCCGGAGCAGGCCTGCATCGGATCGTCGAAGCACTCGAGGTGGGCGGCGTCGCGCGCCGACACGCGGGACCGGTCGATGCGATAGCCGGGGGGCGTGGAGATGCGGATCCGGAAGTCCAGCAGCCCGGCGGCCTGGATCCAGGTGTAGGCCATGTTGTTGGCGTCGCCGACCCAGGCCACCGTCTTCCCGGCGATCGGGCCGCGGTGCTCCAGGAACGTGAAGACGTCGGCGAGCACCTGGCAGGGGTGGTACTCGTTGGTCAGCCCGTTGATCACCGGTACCCGCGACTGCGCGGCGAAGCGCTCGACGATCGACTGCTCGTAGGTGCGGATCATCACCAGGTCGCACATCCGCGAGATGACCTGGGCCGCGTCCTCGACCGGCTCGCCGCGCCCGAGCTGCGAGTCGCGGGTGTTCAGGTAGACGCCGGCGCCGCCCAGCTGGTGGATGCCGGCCTCGAAGGACAGGCGGGTGCGCGTCGAGGCCTTCTCGAAGATCATCACCAGCGTGCGGTCGGCCAGCGGGTGATAGGGCTGGTAGCGCTTGAACAGGTCCTTGATCACGCGGGTGCGCGCGAACAGGTGCTCGAGCGTCGGCCGATCGAGATCGTTGAACTGCAGGAAATGCCTGAGCGGGGTGGTCGACATCGCGGTACCCGTCAGGCCTTCGCGGGCGCGGGCCGCGACGCGACCTCGCGCAGGATCGGGCCGAGCGTGGCCACCGCCAGCTCGGCCTGCTCGCGCGACAGGATCAGCGGCGGCAGCAGGCGCACGACGCTGTCGGCGGTGACGTTCAGCACCAGGCCCGCCTTCAGCGCGAGGCCGACGACCTCGCCGCAGGGGCGGTCGAGCTCGATGCCGATCATCAGCCCCGTGCCGCGGATCTCCTTCAGGCCGGACACGCCCGCGAGCTCGCGGCGCAGCCCGCCCATCAGCAGCTCGCCCATCGCGGCCGCGTGCGCCAGCAGGTCGTCCTGCTCCATGACCTCGATGGTCACCAGGCCGGCCCGCATCGCGAGCGGGTTGCCGCCGAAGGTGGTGCCGTGGTTGCCGGGGCCGAAGACCGAGGCGGCCGCGCCGTGAGCGACCACCGCGCCGACCGGAACGCCCGAGGACAGGCCCTTGGCCAGCGGCATCACGTCGGGGACGATGCCGGCCCACTGGTGGGCGAACCACTTGCCGGTCCGGCCGGTGCCGCACTGGACCTCGTCGACCATCATCAGCCAGCCCTTCGCGTCGCACAGCGCGCGGACCTGGCGCAGGTACTCGTTGCGGGCCGGCTGGATGCCGCCCTCGCCCTGGATCGCCTCCAGGAAGACGGCGACCACGTTCGGGCGCTCGGCGGCGATGCGGTTCAGCGCCTCGATGTCGTTCAGCGGCACCCGCACGAAGCCCGGCACCAGCGGCTCGAAGCCCTTCTGGACCTTCTCGTTGCCGGTGGCCGACAGGG
This sequence comes from Burkholderiales bacterium, assembly GCA_037137595.1. Lineage (GTDB taxonomy): Bacteria > Pseudomonadota > Gammaproteobacteria > Burkholderiales > Burkholderiaceae_E > UBA4615. Next base: position 5,131 of record JBAXJZ010000085.1, read on the forward strand.
TGGCGAGCGAGCGGCCGTGGAAGGCCTTTTCGTAGACGACGATCTCCGGCAGGTCGATCCCGCGGTCGTGGCCGTACTTGCGGGCGATCTTGATCGCCGCCTCGTTGGCCTCGAGGCCGGAGTTGCAGAAGAAGACGTTGGTCATGCCCGACAGGTCGACCAGCTTCTGGGCGAGCTGCCGGCGCAGCGGGATCTCGAACAGGTTCGAGGTGTGCAGGATCTTCGAGGCCTGGTCGGCGATCGCCGCGACCAGCCGCGGGTGGTTGTGCCCGAGGGTGTTGACAGCGATGCCGGACAGCAGGTCGAGGTAGCGTCGGCCGTCCGTGTCCCAGAGCCAGGCGCCATCGCCGCGCTCGAAGGCGACCGGCTGCGGTGCGTAGGTCGGCATCACGGGGCTGACGGCGGTCATCACGCTTCCTTCGCGGCAGGGATTCGGCTAAGGGGCTGAATTCTAGGGGATTTCTCGCGCCCGGGCGAATCGGTCCCGGCGATTGCCGCGCCGCAGCTATAATTCCGGGTTCCGATCCCGAAGCGGCAGTGCGCCCGGCCGATGGCGTCAGACTCCCTGTCCCCGACCGTTCCGGCGGTCTCCGTCGATCAGGCGCCCGCGGTGCCGTTCCTGATCGTCGGTGTCACCTCCGCCGGGCGGGCTTTCCGGCCCAGCGACTGGGCGGATCGGCTGGCGGGGGTGATGGCGAGCTTCCAGCCGCCGGGCAGCGGGCCCCGCAGCCACCTGCAGTACTCGCCGTACGCCGTGCCGGGGGTCCACGGACCCCACAAGTGCGTGCGGGTCGACCCGGCGATCGCGGAGGTCGAGCCGATGGCGCTGACCTTCCTGCTGAACTTCGCGCGCGACAACGACCTGGTGCTGGCGATCACCTCCGGCACTGCGTGAACTTTCCTGTCTAAAGGCCCGCCCGGAAAGGCGATTCGCAGTCGGATTCTCTTGCCCGAGGAGGGGGTGGCCGAGGTAGAATTCCGGCTGTAGAGGCCCCGACATGCCGACGCCCGGAACCGCCAGCGACCGTCCCGATTCCTCGACCGAACTCTCCGGTGCGCCGGGCGCGCCACCCTCCGACGGGACTGACGCCCGGCCCGAGATCCGGGTCGCCGCCTTCGGCCTCGCGGCCCGGTTCCAGCGCATCCTGGAGATCGTGTTCCGGCATGCGCGCCACAACCCGTACCAGTTCGTGCTGGCGGCGTCGCGCGGGCCGGGCGACTACGACGTCGCGCTGGTCGACATGACCGCCAAGGGCGGACCCGACGTCGCGCAGACGCTGCGGCGGCTGCCCGAGGCGCGGCCGATCGTCACCGTCGGGCGTCGCGAGGATCCCACGCGCACGCAGGACGATCTCGTGCTGCAGCGCTTCGCGATGAACCTGCTGACGGTGCTGAACCAGGTGGTCGAGCGGCACGTGCTGCGGGCCGCCCGGGCCGGCGCGTCTCTGGCGCGTACCGCGCTCGCCTGGCTGGGCGACCTGGACGCCGAGCGGCTGCTCGGGCGCAAGGCGCGCGCGCTGCTGATCGACGAGAGCCCCACCGTGAGACGGCAGCTGTCGCTGGCGCTTCACCAGATGGGGTTGGACTGCGAGGGTGTGGGCAGCGGGCGCGAGGCGCTGGACGTCATGGCCGTCCGCCGCTACGAACTCGTGTTCCTCGAGGCCGAACTGCCCGACATGTCCGGGCTGCGGCTGGCGCGCGACATCAAGCGGGATCCGGCGCTCAACGGGATGCCGGTGATCGTGCTGACCCGCCGCTCCGGCCCGCTGGACCTGGTCCGCGGCGCGATGTCGCGCTGCGACGCCTACCTGGTCAAGCCGGTCACGCTGCAGACGCTGCGCGAGACCGTCGCGCGTTGCCTGCGGCGCTCGCTGGCGGCGGTGTCCGCCCGGACCGACGGGCGGGGTCGGGCGCCGGCGCCGGCGGCCTGACCCCGGCGAGGGCGCCACCGGTTCAACGCAAAACGGGCGCCGAGGCGCCCGTTCTTCCACACCGTCCGCGGACCGGTCGATCCGCGGCGTCGATCACTTCACGCGGCTCTTGTACTCGCCGGTGCGGGTATCGATCTCGATCCGGTCGCCGATCTCGACGAAGGCCGGCACGGGCAGCTCGAAGCCGGTGGGCTTGATGCGCGCGGGCTTCATGACCTTGCCCGAGGTGTCGCCCTTGACGGCCGGCTCGGTGTACTCGACCTCGCGGACCACGCTGTTGGCCATCTCGACCGAGATCGCGCGGCCGTCGTAGAACACGACGTCGCAGGGCATCCCTTCCTCGATGTAGTTCAGCGCGTCGCCCATCGACTCCTTCTCGACCTCGTACTGGTTGTACTCGGCGTCCATGAAGACGTACATCGGGTCGGCGAAGTAGGAGTAGGTGCACTCCTTGCGGTCCAGAACCAGCACCTCGAACTTCTCGTCGGCCTTGTAGACCGACTCCTGGTTCGAACCATTCAGCAGGTTCTTCAGCTTCATCTTCACGACCGCGGCGTTGCGGCCGGACTTGTTGTACTCGGCCTTCTGCACGACCATCGGCTCGGTGCCGATCATCACGACGTTGCCGGTTCGCAGTTCCTGGGCGATCTTCATGGCAGGGAGGGGATGGTCCTCTTGGGTAACCGTCGATTATAGCCTGACGACGATGAAATCCACGAGACGGCTCGCGAGGTCGGGGCGGCCGGCCTCCACGGCGGTCCAGCGGCGCGCGGCGGCTGCGAGCTCGGGCAGGCGGTCGAGCAGCGCGGGCAACGCCGCCGGGAGTGCGGCGGCCGCATCGGCGGCGTCTGCGTTCCAGGCGTCCTCCAGCGCGCGCAGCGCGGCCGCCGCGGCCTCGCCCGGGGCGGCCTGGGCGATCCAGCCGTCGATCCAGGCACGGACCTTCGGGCGGTGTGCGCCCTCGTCCTGCCGGTAGGCCTGCCAGACCATCGGGCGCGCGGCCCAGAGCCCGCGGACCACCGAGTCCTCGCCGCGGACGAAGTTCAGGTCGCAGCTCCACAGCAGGCGGTCGTAGTCGGCCTGCGCGATCCAGGGCACCGGCACCGCGACGGGATGGCCGGCGGCCAGCGGCGTCACGCCGGCGGGGACCAGCACCCGCCAGGTCTCCGGGCGGGCGGCGAACGCGTCGAGGAGCGCGGGCACCGCGGCGTCGGGATAGCAGAACAGCGACGCGAGCCGTTCGCCGGCGCGCGGTGCGACGCCGAGCCCGGCCAGGAACTCGGTCCGGGCGGTGTCGTCGAAGGCGTCGCGGCGGGCGAACAGGTCGGCCTCGCGCACCAGCCCGCCGCTCGCCGGGTGCGGGCCGGGGAAGAAGAAGTGCTCGACGAGTCCGTCGGGCTTGGGCGAGGGCAGGCCATGGTGGCCGGGCACCCAGTCTTCAGCCGACAGGTACTCCAGGTCGATCCAGACCGGGCGGCGCGCCCGCATCGCGACGCGGTAGGCGTCGGGCAGGGTGCAGGCGAAGGCGCCGACGACCACGTCGGCGATCGCGTCGGGCGCGGGGTCAGCGAGCCGCGGGTCGCGCTCGGACCAGGTCTCGATCTCGACGCCGTCGAGCCGCAGGCCGGCCCGCGCGCCGGGCACCAGCACGGCGAGGACCGCGGGCGCATCGATCCACAGCCGCACGCGCAGGCCGTGCTCGCCGGCGAGCTGGCGGGCGATGCGCCAGCAGATCGCCGCGTCGCCGTAGTTGTCGACGACCCGGCAGAACAGATCGCAGCGCAGGCCGCGGACGCGGGCGCGATCGGGCGGCGGGGCGGACATCGGGTGCGTGCGGCGGGCGGGGCCGCCCGTCAGCCGCGCGGCAGCCCGAACACCTCGCGCAGACGCCGCAGGCTGCTCGCGTCGCCCTTCCTCGAGAACGGCAGCGGCAGCGGCGACGCGCCCCAGTTCGCCGTGCCCTTCAGTTCCCAGACGGTGTCCGGCAGCGGCGCGCCCGACATCATCCGCGCGAGCACCGCGCGCAGGTCGGCGGTGGCGACGTCGAACGAGACCGGCAGCTCCTTCGCCCCGTTGGCGGGCAGGACAAATCGCTGCTCGGCGATCTTCCCGAGCGCCAGCGGCCGGCCGAGGATCGCGAGGTCGAAGTAGACGTTCGACAGCGGCAGGTCGATCGGGTTGGGGTTCTGGGTCGCGAGGCGGACGGTGAAGCGCACCCGCTCGGCGTTCACCGCGTCGATCGCGAGGTCGGAGAAGGCCACCGACGGCGGCTTGAGGTCGGCCGGCGGCAGCAGCGAGCCGCAGGCCGCGCCGCCGAGCACCGCGAGCGAGCCGGCGATCGCGGCGCGGACCGCCCGGCGACGGGGCGCGGCGGGCCTCACAGCCGCGCGAGCCGCTCGAGCGCGAGGCGCAGCGTCTCGTCCTTCTTCGCGAAGCAGAAACGCACCACGCCGTGCTCGACCGGCCGGTCGTAGAAGGCCGACAGCGGGATCGCGGCCACGCCGATCTCGCGGGTCAGCCACTTCGCGAACTCCGCCTCGGACTGGTCCGAGATCGCGGTGTAGTCGACGAGCTGGAAGTAGGTGCCCTCGCAGGGCAGCAGCCGGAAGCGGGTGCCCGCGAGCCCCTCGCGGAACAGGTCGCGCTTGTGCTGGTAGAACTCGGGCAGCTGCTCGTAGGGCGCGGGGTCGGCCATGTAGGCGGCCAGGCCGGCCTGCATCGGCGTGTTGACCGTGAACACGTTGAACTGATGGACCTTGCGGAACTCGGCGGTCATCGCGGCGGGCGCCGCGCAGTAGGCCACCTTCCAGCCGGTCACGTGGTAGGTCTTGCCGAACGACGAGATCACGAAGCTGCGCGCGGCGAGCGCCGGGTAGCGGCTCGCCGAAAGGTGGGGCGCGCCGTCGAACACCATGTGCTCGTAGACCTCGTCGGAGATCACGAAGAGGCCCCGGTCGACCGCGATCGACTCCAGCCGCTTCATGTCCGCGTCGGACAGCGTGGTCCCGCTCGGGTTGTGCGGCGAGTTGACCATGATCGCCCGCGTGCGCGACGTGACCGCGCGCTCGATCGCATCCCAGTCGACCCGGAACGCGTCGGTCATCGGCACGGTGACCGCGACGCCGCCGACGAGCTCCACGTTCGGGATGTAGCTGTCGTAGACCGGCTCGACGATGATCACCTCGTCCCCGGGCCGCACGATGGCGAGCAGCGCGGTGAAGATCGCCTGGGTGGCGCCGGCGGTCACGGTGATCTCGGCGTCGGCGTCGTAGCGGTGGCCGTAGAGGCGCTCGACCTTGTCGGCGATGGCCCGCCGCAGGTCGGGCACGCCGGCCATCGGCGGATACTGGTTGCGGCCGGCGCGCATCGCGTCGGCCACCGCGTCGAGCAGCCGCGGGTCGCAGTCGAAGTCGGGGAAGCCCTGACCCAGGTTCACCGCACCGCGTTCGGCGGCGAGCGCGGACATCACGGTGAAGATCGTGGTGCCCACCTTGGGCATCTTGGTCTGCAGGACCGGGGCGGGCGGGATCTGCGGGGCGTTCATGGCGGGCGCGGAGGGTGTCGGCCGATTATAGGCGGGGTGTCGCGGGCGTCCCGTCGGGCCCCGGTGCGCGGGTCGCGGACCATGCCTCGGGCGTGCCGATGCGCAGGCCGAAGCGGCGCTCGGCCGGGCGGCGCAGCCGCAGCAGCGCCTTGTCGCGCGACAGCAGCCAGTCGACGCGCAGCGCCACCGCGAGGTCGATGAACATCGGGTCGTCCGGATCCGTGCAGTCCAGCCGGCAGTCGGGCGCGGGCGCGTGCAGCGCCACGCGCGCGCGCTGCGCGTCGCGGGCGGCGGCGCGGG
>JBAXJZ010000086.1:0-10867 GCA_037137595.1 Burkholderiales bacterium
GTCGGCGACGAAGGCGTCGGCCGACGCGGCGTCGTCGAACAGGCAGAACAGGCCCTGGATCGTGGCGCTCGGCGCGATGCCGAAGCCGCCGCCGCGGCCGCTGCCCAGCACCTTGAGGAAGCGCAGCCCCGGCGTGCCGCGAAGCGCGCCGTGCGCGGTGGGGAAACGCAGCCAGCCGAAGAGCCGGTGCTCGGGCTTCAGGTCGGCGAGTGCGAGCACCGCGACCTGCGAGGACAGCGGCGCGTCGACATCGGTCCGCGCCGCGGACGTGGAGGCGCTGCTCGGGCCGCGCGGCACGCCGCCGGCCGTGTAGGCCATCGGCGCGGACGCGGGACCGCGTCCCGACGCGCCCCCGACCGCCGCGGACCCGAGGTCGCGCATCGAGGTCGCGTCGTCCATCGCCGTCTCCCTATCGTTCGCCCGCGCTGCCGTCGGGCGCGTAGTCGCCCAGGCCGTAGCGGCGCAGCTTCACGTACAGGCTCTGGCGCGACAGGCCGAGCATCTCGGCGGCGGCCGCGCGGTTGTCGCGGGTGAGCTGCAGCGCGGCCTCGATGCACAGCTGCTCGATCATGTCGGTGGTCTCGCCGACGATGTCCTTCAGCGGCACGCGGCCCACCAGTTCGGTCAGGTGGCCCACCGTGCGCTGCAGGCCCTGCGTGCTGCGGCCCTCGGCCGGCAGGCGGCGGCCCACGTCGCGGATGGTGAAGCCCAGGCAGGGCGTGTCGCCCGGCACCGCGGTGGCCGAGATCTCGACCGTGGTCTCGCCGCCGAAGCGGCCGCGCATGATCGTCGGGAACAGCCGCACCGCGTCGTTCTGCCGCAGCGTCGCGATCAGCACGCCGAGGTCCACGCCGGCGCGGCCCAGCCAGCGGTCGAGCGGCTCGCCCACGACCTGGTCGGGTGTGTCCATCTGCGCCATCGCGGCGAAGGCCGCATTCGCGTAGAGCACGCGGCCGGCCGGATCGGTGACCGCGAGCGCGTCGGGCGCGCGGTCCACCGCGGTCAGGACCGCGCGGCGCGTGGGCGCGGCGGAGGTGTCGAGCTCGGGCGCGGGCGGCGCGATCCGCACGAGGAAGAGCGAGGTGCTGTCCTGCCGGAACAGCGAGGCCGAGACCGTGGTCTCGCGGCCGACGCCGGCGACCGCGAGCCGCGTGTCCTCGGCCTGGCGCGCGGTGCGGGCCGCATCGAGCAGCGTCTGCAGCGCGGGCCGGCTCGTGGCGTCGAAGCACTCGGGCAGCGCGCGGCCCACCAGTCGCCGCGGCGTCTCGTCGAGCAGCACCGCCGCCGCGGGATTCGCCTCGACGACCTTCAGCGTCGTCGCGTCGACGATCAGCACGCCCTCGGACACCGACTGGAACAGCGCGCGGTAGCGCGTCTCCAGCTGGCGCAGCCTCAGGTAGTCGCGCTCCATCGACTGCTGCGCGGCGATCAGGCGCTGCTGGATCGTCGCGAGCGGGCGCATGTCGCGGCCGATCGCGACGAACGACTTGCCGCCGCCCATCTGGATCGCCGAGTACATCATCGGCACGTCGGCGCCGGTGCCCGACGGATGGTTGACGTGGCGCCAGCGCTGCGCGGGGCCGCCCCCGACGTCGGCGAGCAGCGCCTCGACCTTCGGGCGGCTCTCGACGGTGACGGTCTCGGACCAGCGCTTGCCGATCCAGTCGTCGTGGGGAATCTCGGCCAGATCGGAGTTGCCGATCGACACGTCGCGGATGACGCCCTGGTCGTCGACCAGCAGGGCGACGTCGGCCGCCGCCGCGATCAGCGAGGCGGTCTCCTCGGCCCCGAGGGACGAGAACGACTGCTGGAAGGCTTCGGGTCGGTTCACGAAGATGTGTGACGTGACGGCCGGCCTGTCTGCCGATCCGGGCCGCGGTCGGCGCCGGTCCATCATGACGGCCAGCTCTGTGCTACGACTGCAACTGCGGTTGACGATGCGACCCGACGAAGGCGTCCGCCCTGTCGACGGCCTGCCGGGCATCGGTCGCCGTGAAATCGGCGCCCACCTCGGCGACCACCTGCGGACGGTCCCCCAGGACCGGGCCCCCCACCATGACCCCGATCCGCGGATTCCTCGACGCGCGACGGAGCGCGAGGATAACCGATCTCAGGGGCTGGACATGTCCGTCCGTCCCGACGGACAGGCCGACGAGGTCGAACCATTCGCTGCGCACCAGCGCCGCGAGGTCGCCCTCGCTCGCGCACGGGTCGGACCACACGTCCCAGCCGGCGCGGCGGAAGAACTCCGCCACCATCAGCAGCCCGAGCGTGTGCTGCGAGCCGGGCGCGGCGGCCAGCAGCGCCCGGCGGGGCGCCTCCGGACGGGCGCTCCAGGCCGCGGGCAGCTGCGGGCTGAGGTCGAAGACCAGATTCTGCAGGCGCCACAGGGAGAGCGTGACCTGCGCGAAGTCGCACTCGTCGTTCTCCCACATCACGCCGAGCCGACGGGCCGAGGCGGCGACCAGGTCGAGGTAGACCTCGCCGAGCGCCACGCCGCGCTCGCGCAGCGCGCCCACGAAGCCCTCGCAGGCCGTGACGTCGTCGCGCAGCACGAGCTCGGTGAACGCCGAGACGTCGTCGCGGCCGATCGCGTCGGTGCCCGCGTCGAGCATGTCCGCGGTCGCGACGCCGGCGTGCCGGTGCGCGAGCATGAGCCGAGGAATGATCTCGGCCTCGATCGTGCGTTCGAGCCACGCCCGCGGACCGAGCCCGCTGCCGAAGGCGTCCGCGTGCGCGGCGCTCGAATACGGTGAATCCTGCTGCGAGGACAGGGCCGAAAGCCCCGAGCCGTCGTCGGTCGACCGATCCATGTGCCCTCCCCGGCGAGCGGTGTCGAACGTCGCTCGCCTGTCACGTTCAGCGTCTCGTCGGACGCTTCCCGATCAGATTCGTCGGTGGGCGGAGCAGAGGCTCGCTCGGCTGTTTCAGCCGTGTGGACCGGTACCCCGATGTAACGACGCCAGTGTCCAACCCCGCTTCGTCACGTGTCAAGGACAAAAGACGCTCCCGGGTGGATGGTCGAACGCTAGTGTCATTGCATTCGGACGTCAAGTTTAATTGACACAGGGGCTCGGGCAGGACTAGATTGGCCTCATGGGCACTGAATCGAAGGGTCAGGGCACGGGGACCCGTCCCCGTCCCGCCACCGGACACAGGGGGTTGTACACCCCCGAGGAGCGGGTCCGCCGGGACGCGACGCGGTGGACGCTTGTCCAAGGCATCCTCGCGCCGGTGCAGTTCGTGGTCTTCCTCGTGAGTCTGGGGCTGGTGCTGCGCTTCCTGTGGACCGGCGAGGGTCACGGCGCGGCGACGGCCTCGGTGGTCGTGAAGACCCTGGTGCTCTACACGATCATGATCACCGGCTGCATCTGGGAGAAGGTGGTCTTCGGCGTGTACCTCTTCGCGCCGGCCTTCTACTGGGAAGACGTCTTCAGCATGGCGGTGCTCGCGCTGCACACCGCCTACCTGGTCGCGCTGGCCACCGGCGTCCTCGACGCCCGCGGGCAGATGCTGCTCGCGCTCGCCGCCTACGCGACCTACGTGATCAACGCCACGCAGTTCGTGCTGAAGCTGCGCGCCGCCCGGCTCGACGCCGAGCGCGAGGCCGAGGCCCAGGCCGCCGGAGTCGCCGCATGAATGCCCCGATCCCCATCCACGCGGCCGCCTGCGGCCCCACCGAGGTGCTGCGCGAGCGCGGCCAGCGCGAGGTCTTCTGCGGGCTGACCGGCATCGTCTGGCTGCATCGCCGGATCCAGGACGCGTTCTTCCTCGTCGTGGGCTCGCGGACCTGTGCGCACCTGATCCAGTCGGCCGCCGGCGTGATGATCTTCGCCGAGCCGCGCTTCGCGACCGCGATCATCGACGACCGCGACCTCGCCGGCCTCGCCGACGCGCAGGAGGAGCTCGACCGCGTGGTCACCCGCCTGCTGTCGCGCCGGCCGGACATCCGGATGCTGTTCCTCGTGGGCTCGTGCCCGTCCGAGGTCATCAAGCTCGACCTGTCGCGCGCCGCGCAACGGCTCTCCAAGCGCTTCTCGCCGGCCTGCCGCGTGCTGTCGTACTCGGGCAGCGGCATCGAGACCACCTTCACGCAGGGCGAGGACGCCTGCCTCGCCGCGCTCGTGCCGACGATGCCCGCCGCGCCCGCGGGCTCGCCGAAGTCGCTGCTGGTGGCCGGCGCGATGGCCGACATCGTCGAGGACCAGTTCCGCCGCGTGTTCGACGAGCTGGGCATCGGCCCGGTGGGCTTCCTGCCGCCGCGCCGCGCCGACGAGCTGACGGCGGTCGGCCCCGACACCGTCGTGCTGCTGGCGCAGCCCTTTCTCGCCGAGACCGGGCGCCTGCTCGAGGCGCGTGGTGCGACCGTGCTGGCCGCGCCCTTCCCGCTGGGCGAGGAGGGCACGACGGCGTGGCTGAAGGCCGCCGCCGACGCCTGGGGCGTGCCCGCCGAGCGCTTCGACGCCGTCGTGGCGCCGCGTCGCGAGCGCGCCCGCAAGGCGCTCGCCGTCCACCGCGAGCGCCTCGCCGGCCGCAGCGTGTTCCTGTTCCCCGACTCGCAGCTCGAGCCGCCGCTGGCGCGTTTCCTGTCGCGCGAGCTGGGCATGAGCCTGGTCGAGGTCGGCACGCCCTACCTGCACCGCCAGCACCTCGCGCCGGAGCTCGCGCTGCTGCCGCCCGGCACGCCGATCTCCGAGGGCCAGGACGTCGAACGGCAGCTCGACCGCTGCCGCGCGGCCAAGCCCGACCTCGTGGTCTGCGGCCTCGGCCTCGCCAATCCGCTGGAGGCCGAGGGCATGACCACCAAGTGGTCGATCGAGCTGGTCTTCACCCCGGTCCAGGGCTACGAGCAGGCCGGGGACCTCGCCGAGCTGTTCGCGCGGCCCGTGCGGCGCCGCGCGCTGCTGGCCGCCTGACCCGGAGCCCGCGATGCAACTGACGCTCTGGACCTACGAAGGCCCGCCGCACGTCGGCGCGATGCGGGTCGCCACCGCGATGCGCTCGCTGCACTACGTGCTGCACGCACCGCAGGGCGACACCTACGCCGACCTGCTGTTCACGATGATCGAGCGGCTGCCCCGCCGCCCGCCGGTCACCTACACCACCTTCCAGGCCCGCGACCTCGGCGCCGACACCGCCGAGCTGTTCAAGGTCGCGGCGCGCGACGCGTTCGAGCGCTTCTCGCCGCAGGCGATGATCGTCGGCGCCTCGTGCACCGCCGAGCTGCTGCAGGACGACCCGGGCGGGCTGTGCAAGGCGCTCGCGCTGCCGGTGCCGGTGGTGCCGCTGGAGCTGCCCTCGTACCAGCGCAAGGAGAACTGGGGCGCGGCCGAGACCTTCCTGCAGCTGGTCCGACGCCTCGTGCCCGCCGTGCGCCGCGCGCCGCGCGCCGAGGGCCAGCGGCCGCGCTGCAACGTGCTGGGCGGCACCGCGCTGGGCTTCCGCCACCGCGACGACCAGCGCGAGGTGCTGGGCCTGCTGCGCGACCTCGGCATCGACGTCAACGTCGTGGCCCCGTGGGAGGCGACACCCGCCGACCTCGCGCGGCTCGGCGACGCCGACTTCAACGTGGTGCTCTACCCGGAGACCGCCGGCCTCGCCGCGCAGTGGCTGTCGCGCACGATCGGCCAGCCGGCGACGAAGGTCGTGCCGATCGGCCACGGCGCGACGGTCGACTTCGTCCGCGAGGTGGCGGCGCTCGCCGGCGTCGATCCCGAGCCGGTGCTCGCGTCGAACGCGTCGCGTGCGCCCTGGTACGCGAAGTCGGTCGACTCGACCTACCTGACCGGCAAGCGCGTCTTCGTGTTCGGCGACGCGACGCACGCGATCGCCGCCGCGCGGATCGCGTCGAAGGAGCTGGGCTTCGAGGTGGTGGGCCTCGGCACCTACTCGCGCGAGTTCGCCCGCGAGATCCGCGAGGCCGCGAAGGGCTACGGCCTCGAGGCGCTGATCACCGACGACTACCTCGAGGTCGAGGAGCGCGTGGCCGAGCTGCACCCCGAGCTGGTGCTCGGCACGCAGATGGAGCGGCACATCGCCAAGCGCCTGGGCCTGCCCTGCGCGGTGATCTCCGCGCCGGTCCACGTCCAGGACTTCCCCGCGCGCTTCGCGCCGCAGATGGGCTTCGAGGGCGCGAACGTGCTCTTCGACACCTGGGTCCAGCCGCTGATGATGGGGCTGGAGGAGCACCTCCTGACGATGTTCCGCGGCGACTTCGAGTTCCACGAAGGCGCCGCCGCCTCGCACCTCGGGCGCACCGCGCCCGCGATGCCCGCCGCGCCGCAGGCCGCATCGGCCGCGGTCGCGGACCCCGCCCCGTCGGCGACGGCCCCGGTCGATCCGGTGTCGCCGGCGTCTCCGGGGCCCCGCGTCGCCGAGGTGCCGATCGCGCCGATCGCCGCCGTCGCGACCCCGAGCCCGGCGTCTCCGACCCCCGAGGTCGCGCGGCCCGCCGGCCCCGCGCCCTGGGCCGCCGAGGCCGAGCGCGAGCTGCAGAAGATCCCGTTCTTCGTCCGGGGCAAGGCCCGCCGCAACACCGAGCGCTTCGCGCTCGAACGCGGCGTGGCCCTGATCACGGTGGACACTCTCTATGACGCCAAGGCGCACTTCAGCCGCTGACCGCACGCCGGTGAACGTCGTCCTCGTGACGATGGACACCCACCTGTCGAGCGCGATGGCCCGCGCCACGACCCAGCTCGCCCGCGAGCTGCCCGGGCTGTCGCTGCGCGTGCACGCGGCCTCGGAATGGAGCGACCGGCCCGAGGCGCTGGCGCGCTGCGTGGCCGACATCGAGGCCGGCGACATCATCGTGGTCACGATGCTGTTCCTCGAGGACCACTTCCAGGCGGTGCTGCCGGCGCTGAAGGCGCGGCGCGAGGCCTGCGACGCGATGGTCTGCATGATGTCCGCGCCGGAGGTCTCGAAGCTCACGCGGATGGGCCGCTTCACGATGGACGGCACCTCCGGCGGCCTGATGGCGATGCTGCGCAAGCTGCGCGGCAACGCCGGCAAGCCGCAGGCGGGCAAGCCGGCGTCGGCCGGCGCCCAGCAGATGAAGATGCTGCGCCGGATTCCCCAGCTGCTGCGCTTCGTGCCCGGCACCGCGCAGGACGTCCGCGCGTACTTCCTGACGCTGCAGTACTGGCTGGGCGGCTCGGAAGAGAACGTGCTGAACCTGGTCCGGGCCCTGGTGGACCGCTATGCCGACGGCCCCCGCCGGGGCCTGCGCGGCACGCTGAAGCCGCAGCCTCCGGTCGAGTACCCGGAGGTGGGCCTGTACCACCCGCGGATGAAGGGCCGGATCTCGGATTCGCTCGACGCGCTGCCCCGCCTGCAGGGCGAGGGGCTGCCCAAGGGCCGCGTCGGCCTGCTGGTGATGCGCTCCTACCTGCTCGCCGGCAACGCGCAGCACTACGACGGCGTGATCGCGGCGATGGAGGTCGAGGGGCTGCAGGTCGTGCCGGCCTTCGCCTCGGGCCTCGACCAGCGCCCGGCGATCGAGCAGTTCTTCACGAAGGACGGCGTGGCCACCGTCGACGCGGTGGTCTCGCTCACCGGCTTCTCGCTGGTCGGCGGCCCCGCGTACAACGACTCGCGGGCCGCGGAGGAGACGCTCGCGAAGCTCGACGTCCCCTACGTCGCCGCGCACCCCGTGGAGTTCCAGACGCTCGACCAGTGGGGCGCGTCCGAGCGCGGGCTGCTGCCGGTCGAGAGCACGATCATGGTCGCGATCCCCGAGCTCGACGGCGCGACCGCGCCGACGGTGTTCGGCGGCCGCGGCGGCGCGCCGGGCACCACCTGCACCGGCTGCTCGAAGCGCTGCACCTTCGACGCCGGCGAGGACTCGCGCGACATGCGGACCTGCTCGGAGCGGGTCTCGAAGCTCGCCGCACGGGTCGGGAAGATGATCGCGCTGCGCCGCTCGGAGCGCGCGCAGCGCCGCGTGGCGATCGTGCTGTTCGACTACCCGCCGGCCTCGGGCAACGCGGGCACCGCCGCCTGCCTCGGCGTGTTCGAGTCGCTGTTCAACACGCTGTCGGCGATGAAGGCGGCCGGTTACACCGTCGACGTGCCGGCCGACGTCGAGGCGCTGCGCCGCGCGGTGCTGGAAGGCAACGCGCAGCAGTACGGCACGCCGGCCAACGTCTGCGCGAAGGTTGCGGCCGACGACCACGTCCGCCGCGAGACCTGGCTGCGCGAGATCGAGGCGCAGTGGGGTCCGGCGCCGGGGCGCATCCAGACCGACGGCCGCTCGATCTTCGTGATGGGCGAGCGCTTCGGCAACGTCGTGGTCGGCGTGCAGCCCGGCATGGGCTACGAGGGCGACCCGATGCGGCTGCTCTTCGAGCGCGGCTTCGCGCCGACGCACGCGTTCTCGGCCTTCTACCGCTGGATCGGCGAGGACTTCGCCGCGCACGCGGTGCTGCACTTCGGCACCCACGGCGCGCTCGAGTTCATGCCCGGCAAGCAGGCCGGCATGACCGGCGACTGCTGGCCGGACCGGATGATCGGCACGCTGCCGAACCTCTACCTGTACGCGTCGAACAACCCCTCCGAGGGCACGATCGCCAAGCGCCGCGCCGGCGCCACGCTGATCTCCTACCTGACCCCGCCGATCTCGGGCGCGGGCCTGTACCGCGGGCTGCTCGAGCTGAAGGAGTCGGTCGACCGCTGGCGCACGATGGAGCCGGACGAGGCCGCGTCGACCCGCGCCGGGCTCGCCGCCGCGATCCAGGCGCAGGCCGCCGAGCTCGAGATGGCCGACGCGGAACCGGCGTGGACCGCCGACGACGCCGACGCGCAGGTCCGTCGCCTGCACCTGAAGCTGATGGAGCTCGAGACCACGCTGATCCCGAACGGGCTGCACGTGGTGGGCCGCGCGCTGACCGACGCGCAGCGCACCGACATGCTGGGGTCGATGGCCGAGTCCGGCATCGACGTGCCGGTGCCGCCGCGCGCCGCGATCGAGGCGCTGGCGGCGGGCGCCACGCCCGAGCAGGCGGCGAACGTCGCCGGCGTGCAGGGCGACGCCGCCGTCGTCGCGCGGCTGGGGCAACTGGCCGACGCGCATCGGCTGCTGAAGGCCGACACCGAACTCGCCGGCATCCTGCACGCGCTCGACGGCCGCTGGCTGCGGCCCGCGCCGGGCGGCGACCTGCTGCGCAACCCCTCGGTGCTGCCCACCGGCCGCAACCTGCACGGCTTCGATCCGTTCCGCATCCCCAGCGCCTGGGCCTGCCGCGACGGCGCCGCGCAGGCGGCGAAGCTGCTCGAGCGGCACGCGCAGGAACACGACGAGCTGCCCGAGTCGATCGCGATCGTGCTCTGGGGCACCGACAACCTGAAGACCGAAGGCGGCCCGATCGCGCAGGCGCTCGCGCTGATGGGCGCGAAACCGCGCTTCGATTCCTACGGCCGGCTCGCGGGCGCGACCCTGGTGCCGCTGGCCGAGCTGGGCCGTCCGCGGATCGACGTGCTGATCACGCTGTCGGGGATCTTCCGCGACCTGATGCCGCTGCAGATCAAGCTGCTGGCCGAGGCCGCATTCCTCGCCGCGTCGGCCGACGAGCCGGCGGAATCGAACTTCATCCGCAAGCACGCGCTGGCCTACATGGCCGAGCACGGCTGCGACCTCGAGACCGCCGCGCTGCGCGTCTACGGCAACGCCGACGGCGCCTACGGCTCGAACGTCAACATGATGATCGAGAACGGCCGCTGGGACGACGAGGACGAGCTCGCCGAGGCCTACACGCGGCGCAAGGGCTTCGCCTACGGCCGCGCCGGCCGGCCGACCAAGCAGCCCGCGCTGCTGCAGAGCCAGCTCGCCGACGTGAAGCTCACCTTCCAGAACCTGGACTCGGTGGAGCTGGGCGTGACCACGGTCGACACCTACTTCGACACGCTGGGCGGCATCAGCCGCGCGGTGCGGCGCGCGAAGGGCGGCGAGGACATCCCGGTCTACATCGGCGATCAGACGAAGGGCGACGGCACGATCCGCACGCTGTCCGAGCAGGTCGCGCTCGAGAGCCGCACGCGGATGCTGAACCCGAAGTGGTACGAGGGGATGCTGTCGCACGGCTACGAGGGCGTGCGCCAGATCGAGGTCCACCTGACCAACACGATGGGCTGGTCGGCGACCACCGGCCAGGTCCAGCCCTGGGTGTACCAGCAGCTGACCGAGACCTTCATGCTCGACCCCGAGATGCGCGAGCGTCTCGCGAAGCTCAACCCGACGGCCTCGGCCAAGGTCGCGAGCCGCCTGCTCGAGGCGAGCGCACGGAACTACTGGACGCCCGACGAGGCGACGCTCGAAGCGCTGCGTCGCGCGGGCGAAGAACTCGAGGACCGCCTCGAAGGCATCACCGAAGGATCCGCCGCATGAACGTCACCAATGTCCCGATCTCCGACATCCGCCGTCCGCGCCCGCCCGACGGCGACGGCTCCGTGCAGGTCCAGATGGACCCCGACCTGAAGATCGAGGGGGCCAAGGTCTTCGCGATCTACGGCAAGGGCGGCATCGGCAAGAGCACGACCTCGTCGAACCTCTCGGTCGCGTTCTCCAAGCTCGGCAAGCGGGTGCTGCAGATCGGCTGCGACCCGAAGCACGACTCGACCTTCACGCTGACCAAGAAGCTGCAGCCCACGGTCATCGACGTGCTCGAGTCGGTGCAGTTCCACCCCGAGGAGCTGCGCGTCGAGGACTTCGTCTTCGAGGGCTACAACGGCGTGATGTGCGTCGAGGCGGGCGGCCCGCCCGCGGGCACCGGCTGCGGCGGCTACGTCGTCGGCCAGACGGTGAAGCTGCTGAAGGAGCACCACCTGCTCGAGGACACCGACGTGGTGATCTTCGACGTGCTGGGCGACGTGG
>JBAXJZ010000087.1:0-10808 GCA_037137595.1 Burkholderiales bacterium
CGCGGGCATCGGTCGCTGCGGCCGCTGCGGCCGCCGCCCGCGACGCGTCCTGCGAGGCGGTCGGGGTGGTCGTGGTCACCGGGCCGGTCGTCGGCCTGGGCACGGTGCCGGGGTCGGTGGACCCGCCCCCGCCGCCCTCGCCGCCCGGGGCGGCGGGCGCGACCTTCAGCAGGATCGAGCGCAGCACCGGCGATCCGATGCCCGGCTGGGCCACCGAGATCTCGAGCCGCGTCTCGCCGGACCAGCCGGAGGGCGGCAGGTAGCTCAGCGAAGCGAGCGCGGTGTTGACCGTCGCGAGGTCGCCCTCGAGCCGCAGGCGCATGCCGCCCGCGCCACCGTCGCCGGCCGTGCGCAGCGCGAGGCCGGCCGGCGCGGCGATCGAGAGCCGGCCGATCGGCACGGCGATCTCGACGACGACCGGGCCGGTCGACCCGTCGACGTCCGCGACCTGCAGCGCGTCGCCCAGCACCAGCGCCTCGCCGGCCCGCGCGGCACGCTCGGCCGGCGGCATGACGGTCGGGCCGTCGTCGACCGGCGCGACGGTGACCGCGATGCGGCCCTGCGCGGTGGCACCCTCCGCGTCGATGACCACGACGTCGATCGCGAAGCGGCCGGTCGCGTCGGCGGGCGGGCGGAAGACCAGGCCGTCGAGCGCCGCCTGCAGCGCCTCGCGCGTGCCGGTGACCTCGATCAGCGTGTCGGCCGCGCCGCCGCCGGCGGACACCGTGAGGCCCGCGGTGCCGGCAAGCGCCAGCGTCCCGCGGTCGGCCTGCAGCCGCAGCGTCAGCGGACCGGTGCCGTCGACGTCGTCGACGACGATGCGCCGTCCCGAGGCCGCGTCGAAGCGCACCGACTCGTCCTCCTGCATGGAGACGGCCGCGGGCAGCGCGAGCATCGGCGGATCGTTGACCGGCGCGACCTCGACCAGGACGGTCGCGCTCGAGGTGCGCGCGCCTCCGCTGCCGCTGCCGCCGAGGTCGTTCACCGACAGGGTCAGCCGCAACGAGCCCGACGCGTTGGCCACGGGCTCGACGCGCAGGCCGTCCAGCGCGGCGTTGATCCGCGCGAGCGTGCCGTCGAAGCTCAGCGTACCGGCCGGCGTGTCGGTGCGGACGACGAGGCCGGCGGTGGTCGCGGGCACCAGGCGCGCGCCGCCGTCGACCGTCAGCGTGACCCGCAGCACGTTCGACGCGTCGGCGTCGTCGAGGATCGCGATCCGCGTGCGGTACGCGTCGGAGAAGGTCAGCGGCACGTCCTCGTCGGTGGCGGCGCCCGCCGGCACCACCCAGCGCGGCGGGTCGTTGACCGCGTCGATCGTGACCGCGACGCGGATCGGCGCGGTCTGGCCGAGGGCCTCGGAGGCGACGATCTCGAAGGCGTCGGCCGTCGACCCCGTGGCGACGTGACGGTACGTGATCCGCTGGCGGATCAGGTCCTCGAGGGTGAAGCTCGAGCCGGGATCGATCACCGTGCCGTCGAGCCGCAGCTCGCCCGCGGTCGGTCCGGCGGTCAGCGTGAGCAACACGTCGGCCGGGCGCGAGTCGGGCGCGGAGAGCGCGAGGTTCGCCGTGCCGAACGGCGAGACGCCGCCGGTCGCCACCGACAGGCCCTCGTTGCGCAGCAGCGTGATCGGGTCGTAGGTGGCGACGACCGTGACCGACGTCGAGGCCACGTCGGAGACCGCGCCGTCGCCGTCGGCGAGCGTGACCTCGACGCGCCGCGACTCCGTGCTCGGTGCGTCGCCCAGCACCTGGAAGCGGACCGCGCGCAGCACCGCCTGCACGTCGGCCGCGCTGGTGCCGCCCACGAAGTTCACCGTCAGCGTGGAGCCGGCGGGGCCCGTGGCCGTCGTGAAGGTACCGACGAGCCGCGGCGCGCCCGGCGTCGCCGTATCGATCCGCACCGAGTTGGAGAGGAGCGACACGCCGCCCAGCGGGCCGAGCTCGAACCGGTCGTCGGCGCTGCCGTTCGCGGCCACGCGCACGGTCAGCACCGAGCCGGAGAAGTCGCTGGTGTCGACATCGCCCACCGTCGCGCCGGGCGCCACGAGGATCGGTGCCATGTTCTCGGTGAAGACGCGGACGCCCGCGCCGAGCGTGAGGCTCGGGGCGTCGGCCACCGGTTCGACGCGGACCGTCTGCGCCGCCGGGCCGCTCGTGCTGCCGGCCGCGTCGGTGACGGTGAAGGTGATCGTGCGCAGCGCATCGACGGGCCGGTCGGAGGTGTTCGAGTAGGTCACCGCACGCAGCGCCGCCTGCCACGCCGCCACCGACGCGTCGCCGGTCAGCGTCAGCGTGCCGGTCGCCTCATTCCATCCGCCCACCCGGATCGGGCCCGTGCCGGCGTAGGCCAGCACGTCCTCGCCGGGGCGGAAGCCGGACTGGATCGTCACCGTCGCGCCGCTCAGCAGTTGGCCGACGTCGACGTCGGCGACGATCAGGTCGGGGGCGACGGCCAGGGCGGGCGCGTTCTCCAGGTAGGTGCGCGGAGCCCCCGACGGGTTCTGGACCGTCGGCGCGTCGTTGACGCCGACCACGGTCACGCCGAGCGAGGCGTCGGCGGCCGAGAACGCGGCGGTCGGGCCGCCGGCCAGGTCCACCGTGCGCCGCAGGGCCTCGGTGGTGAACGTGCCGCCGCCGGCGATCCACGAGCCGTCCAGGCCCCGTACCGCGAGCGCCGTCGGCGTGCCCGAGACGTCGCGCTCGGGCGCGAAGCGCAGCCAGGTGTCGGCCGACAGCACGAGGCCGCGACCCGCGTCGGGCGTGCCGACGCCGATCCAGTCCGTGCCGTTCAGCGAGTACTCCCACGCACCCTGACCGGGCAGCACGCCGTTGCCGGTCACGACGATGCCGGCGAAGGTGCCGGCCGGCGTCGCGCCATCGGCGTCGCCGAACCCGTCGGCGAACAGGGTGCGGACGGTGGCGGACGAGGGCGTCGTGTCCTCGTTGAAGGCCGCGAGCGTCGCACCGGCGAGGGTCGGCCGGTCGTTGGCGTCGGTGACGCCGATCCGCAGCGTGCGGTCGAGCGACAGCGCGCCGGGGCCGCCGTTGGCGTCGGTCACCCGCACCACCACGTCGTGCCAGGGCGAGGTCTCGAAGTCGAGGACGGCGCCGGCGGCGACGGTGATGACGCCGGTCCGCGCGTCGATCGCGAAGCGCCCGCCGGCGGTGTCGACCAGCGACCAGACCACCGCGGCCGGCTCGGCGCCGTCCGGATCCGCGTGGGCGGCCAGCGCGACCACGGTGCCCGGCGGCGAGAGCTCGGGCACCGCGATCGCCGGCGTCGAGGCCGCCACCAGCCGCAGGCCGTCGACGCGCGCCGGCGGCGCCCCGAAGGTGTCGACCGCGTCGAAGGGCACGGGAGTCGGGCCGCCGTCGCCCGCGAGCGGCGTGCGCACGACGAGGCTCAGGGTGTCGGTACCGCCCGAGCCGACCAGCGCGACCGACCAGGTGCGGGCCTGCGTGCCGTCCTGCGCCACCGCGGCCACGCGCTCGCCGCGCCACCAGACGTCGACCTGCACCGGTCGCGCGGCGTCCAGGGGCGCGACGTCGAAGGACAGCACGTAGGTCCGGCCGGCCGCGGTCTGCACCGCGCGCTCCAGACCGCTGCCGCCGAGCACGTTCGTCGCCGCGGGACTCGCGAACTCGATCACCGACGGCGCGTCGTTGACGCCGGTCCACACGATGGTGGCGGTCACCGCGGCGCTGGTGCCGGTGCCGTCGGAGACCGCCAGGCGGATGACCGGCCGCACGTCGTCGCCGTCGTCGACGAAGGTCACCTCGCCGTTCTCGACCTGCGCGGTGGTGAACGAGGTGATCGGCGCGGACTGCGCACCGGCCAGCGCGAAGTGCCCGCCGGTCACGCCGGCCACGAGGTAGGTGAAGCGCGTGCTGTCGACGTCGCCGACCGGGAGGTTCGCCGGCCACACCTCGACGACGCCGCCCTCGCGGACGTTGATCGTCGGCGTGGCGCTCCAGCCCGGCGGGTCGTTGACATCGCGGAAGACCAGGTCGCGCTGCAGCGGGATCGCGTTGGCCGGGTCGTCGGCCAGCGCGGGCACGGCCGCCAGCCCGCGGTCGAGCGGCGCGATCCACTGGTCGCCGTCCGACACCCCGTCGAGCGCGTCGTCGCCCTCCCACGCGTCGCGCAGGCCGTCGCGGTCGGCGTCGCCGCTGCCCGCGGTGGTGGTCGACAGCCCGTCGAGGCGTTCGGCGACGTCCAGGAAGCCGTCGCCGTCGGAATCGGTGTCGCGCAGGTCGGGCGTGCCGTCGCCGTCGGTATCGACCGGGATCACGCCGACGCTGCCGTCGACGCCGTCGGTGTCGGCGTCGAACGCGTCGTCGAGGCCGTCCGCGTCGCGGTCGCTCCACTCGGGCGGACGCCAGCCGGACGTCGACCGGGCCTCGATCGCATCCGGGATGCCGTCGTCGTCGCTGTCGAGGTCGAGCCGGTCGACGACGCCGTCGCCGTCGGTGTCGCGGTCGCCGGTCCGGCCGGCCTCGGCGTCCGAGGTCGCGCCGCGCCAGGTCGTGCCGGTGTCGGCCAGCACGATCGTGACGATCGGCTGCGAGCCGTCGTGGGTCCCTTCGGCCGGCAGCACCAGCCGACGCAGCGTCGGGCGGTTGTTGCCGTCCGGTCCGGTCGTGTAGAGCTGGCCGTCGGCGTCGACCGTCAGGCCGGTCGTGTACTGAGGCAGCGTGCCCAGCCGGCGCCGCGCGATCGGGTCGCCGGCGCCGTCGACGAACACCTCGACGAGCCTCACGCTGCCGCTGGCCGGATCGGTCCACGCGAGGTAGGCGGCGTTGGCCGAGAAGACGATGTCGCCGCTCGAGCCGCCCGATTCCATGTCGAGCCACGGCAGCGCGGACGCGGGCGCGTCGGGCTGCAGGCGCCAGACGAGGGACGAGTCGGCGCCGGCGACGTAGAGTCGGCCCGCGGCATCGAACGCGAGCGCGTTCGGCCGCGCGGCGAGCACGTCGGCGGGCAGCGCGCCGTAGGACGTGAAGGCCGCGGTGTCGCGGGCGATCGTGCCGATCTCGCCGGTCGCGCCGTCGACGCCCCAGAGTCGGCCATCGGGCGCCATCGCGAGGTCCGCGATCGGACGCCCGACCGATCCGATGACCTCGACGGCCCTCGCGTCGCCCTGCAGACCGTTCACCCGCACCAGTCGACCCGCATCGTCGATCAGCCACGCGGTGGTGAGCGGCACCCCGCCGCCGGCGCGCTCGACCGCGTCGGTCACGCCGTCGGCGTCGTCGTCGAGGTCGCTGCGGTTCGGCACGCCGTCGCCGTCGCTGTCGGTGGCCAGGATCACGATGCCGGTCGAGACGTTGTCCCGGCCGTCGGACACCCGGTAGCCGAAGGTCTCGATGCCGTCCGACCCACGGGCCTGCACGACGGTGAGCCACCCGTCCTCGTCCAGGGACACCGTGGTGCCCGAGGCGAGCGTCACGGTGCCGCCGGCCGCGATCGAGAGGATGCGGTCGGCCGCGCGGTCGACGATGCCGACGATGGTCATCGGATCGCCGTTCGGCTCGCTGTCGTTGGCCAGCACGTCGATGGCCGTCGGCTGCCCGGGCACGACCGCGATCGGCCCGTCGAGCTTCGGACGCGGCGCGTCCTCGGGCCGCACCGGACTCACGGCGCGGGTCGCGGTCAGGCTGTTCAGCGTGCCGTCGGAGACGGTGAAGGCGATCGTCCGCGTGGTGTGCGAGGGCGCGTCGCTGGTGTTCCGGTAGGTCACGGACCGCAGCGTGTCGATCCACGCACCCAGGTCGGCCGGCGTGCCCTGCGGGCCGGTCAGCGTCAGCGTGCCCGTCGACGCGTTCCAGTCCCAGGTGATGCCGCCGTACGCGTCCTCGACGGCGAGTTCGTCCTGGTCCGGGCGGTAGCTCGGCGCGCTGATGCGGACGGTGGCGCTCACGATCGGGCTCTCGTCGACCGACACCTCGAGCCACGGGTCGACGGGCACCGCCCCGGCGAATTCCTCGTAGAACAGCTCGGTGCCGTCGAGCGTCACCGTGGGCCGGCCGCGGACGACGACCGAGGACGCGAAGGACGAGGTGCCGCCGGACGGGGTCCCGCCGGACGCCGTGAGCTGCGTCGCGGTGGCGGTCAGCCGCGCGCCGAGCGGGACGGTGAGGGTCGTGCTCGGCGCGCTCGACAGGCCGGGGACGCCCGCCGTCGCGGTGGCCGCGATCTGCGCGGCGCTGATGTCCGCGCGGCCGGTGGCATCGGTGGTCACGTCGTACGACGCGATCAGGCGCTCGCGCGCGTCGGGCCGGTCCGCGGTGCCGCTGCTCGCGAAGAAGAACTCGATCCGGTAGGCGGTGTTGGGCGCCGCCTGGAGCGTGCCCTCCACGTCGAGCGTGGTGTTGGCAGTCGAACCCTGTTCCGACAGCAGGGCGCGGGTGAGGGTCGGCCGGTTGGGGATGCCGTCGATGTCGGGCGAATCGTCGGCGACCGGCAGGTCGTCGTCGGCACCCAGCTCGATGCCCAGGCCGCCGTTTCCCCAGGCGCGGTTGCGCAGGAGCGCGACGTTCGTCGCACCGGACACCGAGATGCCGTCGTCGGCGCTGCCGGAGACGAAGTTGCCCTGACCGACCACGCTGCCGCCGATCGTGTGGCGGTTGCCGGCGAGTACCGCGATGCCGTCG
The DNA here is from genome assembly GCA_037137595.1 of Burkholderiales bacterium. Classification (GTDB taxonomy): domain Bacteria; phylum Pseudomonadota; class Gammaproteobacteria; order Burkholderiales; family Burkholderiaceae_E; genus UBA4615. The sequence continues at coordinate 6,657 of JBAXJZ010000087.1, forward strand.
CCGCCGTTGCCGACCACGGTGCCGTCGGGCGCGAAGCCGACGCGGTTGCCGTGGAGCGTGACGGTCGACGCGGCGCCGATCGACACGCCGCCGCCGGCGGCGTTGCCGATGTAGTTGCGGTCGGTCTGCACCGACCCGGAGCCCGCCACCACGCCCGACGCGTTGATGACGAGGCCGATGCCGCCGATGCCCCGGCCCGCGACGACGCTGCCGTCGCCGGCGAACGAACCGATCCAGTTGCCCATGACCGTCGAGCCGGTCGAGCCCGCCTGCAGCACCAGGCCGTCGCCGCCGACGTTGCGGATCAGCAGGCCGCGCACGGTGCTGCCCGCGCTGCCGTCGCCCAGCACCAGGCCCGGGATCGCGCGGCCGCCGCCGTCGAGGATCACGGTCCGCGAGAAGCCGTTCGGCGGGAACGACGGGTCGGTGGTGCCGTCGATGACCACCGGCCCGGTGATCGTCGGCAGCGCGGCGGTCAGCTCGATCACCCGCGGCTGGCCGTCGGGGATCGCGAACTGGATGCGGACGAGCCCCGGCGTCGCGTTGGCCGCGAGGATCGCCTCGCGCAGGCTGACCCCGTCGGCACCGGCGCCGGCGGCCAGACTCGCGACGCTGGAGACGTCGCCGTCGACGGTGTCGGAGGCATTGGTCACGACGATCGCACCGACGTGCACGGCGATCGACCGCTCGACCGACGCGCCGCTCGGGTCGGTCGCCGTCACCGTGATCGTCGACAGGCCGGTGAACGACGGCGGCGGCGTGAACACGAGCCCGTCGAGCAGGGTGTCGAGCGAGCCCGACTGCGTCTGGAAGACCATCCGCGCATCGGCGGTGCCGTCGCCCTGGGCGAACCCCGACACGCCGGCGGTGGACGCGAGCGTCAGCGTGCCGCGGCTCGCCGACAGCGTGACCCACAGCCACGCGCCTTCGGGATCGGCCACCTGCAGCGTCGGCCGGCCGGGTCCGCCCAGCACCAGCGACTGGCCGGCGGCGGTCCACGCGCCGCTCGGCGCGACCACGACCGGCGCGTCGTTGGTCGGCACGATGTCGACGGTGACGACCCCCTCGGCGAGGCCCGGACCGCCGGCGCCCTGCCCGGGCGCCGCCGGGTCGTTGCCGTCGTCGAAGGTCCAACGCAGCGAGACCTCGGACGGCGGCGCGTCGCCGTCGTGGCGGTAGCCGATCGCCCGCATCGCGCCGACCACCTGCTCGCGGGTCGCCCCGGTGCCGAAGGTGATCACGAGCCGGCCGGCGCCCGCCTCGACGACGGTGCCGATCGCGTTCGCCGTGCCGTCGTCGGTGTCGCGCCAGGTGAGCGGCTGACCGGCCGTGAGCGTGCCGAGTCGGCCGGTCGCGACGAAGACGTCGGACACGTCGGATCCGCCGTCGCGCTCGATCGTCAGTCGCGAACCGTCGTAGCCGCCGGCGGCGGCGTCGAGCTCCTCGTCGCTCAGGTCGAGCCCGGGGGCGAGGGGCGCGACCGTGGCCGTGACGCCCGGGCCGCCCTCGATCACCTGCGGGCGCGCGTCGAACGAGCCGTCGGCGAACCGCGGCGCGTCGTTCTCCGCGGTGACCCGCGCGCTCACGCGGACCACCGCGGCGCTGAAGGCGGAATCGCCGCCGGTGGCACCGATCGCGACGGTGTCGCCGGCCTCGCCCGCGCTGCCGTCCCACGCGCGGATCTCGAAGCGCAGCGGCGGCGTGCCCGGGGCCGGCACCGAGGCGGCGGTGTGCCTGTAGCGCACGAGGTCGTCGGCGCGCAGCAGCAGCGCGGCCGAGGCCGACGGCGTGCCGACCGCGGCCCAGGACGCGCCGCCGTCGAACGAGACCTGCAGCTCGCCGCGCGGGTTCGGATCGATGCCGACGATCGCGATGCCGACCGGCGTGCCGCCGTCGACGTCGGACACCGCTGCGCCCAGCAGGTCCGCGACGCGCACGCCCGCCGGACCGGCGTCGTTCTCGCCGACCGCGGGCAGCACCGGCGCGGCGAGCGGATCGAGCGTCGGCGCGTCGTTGCGCGGCGCCACCGTGACCTGCACGTCGGCCGTCGCGCGCGCGACGCCGCCGTCGTGCAGCGTCACGGTCACGGTCCTCGGCGCCGGCGAGGGCGCGTGGCCGCCGTAGGTGAAGCGGACCGCATTGAGCGCGGCGGTCCAGTCGCCGACCGTCGCGGGCCCCGCCGTGTCGGCACGGGTCAGCGCCAGCGTGCGGGTCGACGCGGTCCAGACCGCGACCATCGACGGGTCGCCGACGAAGCTCAGCGTGTCGTCGGTGTCCGCGCCCGAGCCGAGGGTCACGGTCGCGCGGTCGACCGACGGCGCGTCGACGTCGGCGACCTCGATGCCGTCGAGCACCGCGCCCGGCGTCCGCTCGACGACCTGGACCGTCGTGGCCAGCCCGGACAGCGTCGCCGCGTCGTCGACGGCCGCGACGGTGATCGTCGCGGTGGCGACCGTCGAGGTCGCGGGCGCGCCGCGTTCGTCGCGGGTGACGAAGGTGAACGAGGTGCTGCCCTCGAAGTTCGCCTGCGGCACGAACCACAGCGACCGCGACCCGTCGGTCGTCGCGTACGCGGTGCCGATCACCACGGGCGTGGCGAGCGTCGCGTCCGTGTACAGCAGGCCGCCGATGGGCCCGTCGACCACGATCACCGAGGTCACCGTGCCGTCCACGTCCGATCCGCCGACCACGACCTCGATCGACGCCGCGTCCTCGTTGCCGGAGGCGCTCGCGGCCGTCGCGGTCGGCGCGTCGTTGAACTCCACGACCTGGATCTCGCGGGTCGCCGCGGCCGTGGTCACGGCGCCGTCGCCGAGCGTGAACGCGATCGTGCGTACCGTCTGCGCCGGACGTTCGCCGTCGGCCGCGTAGGTGACCGCGCGCAGCAGGTCCCGATACACCGCGGCGCTCGCCGCACCGGTCAGCGTCAGCGTGCCGGTGACGTCGTCCCAGGCGACCGTGACCGCGTCGACGCGCGCCGCCTCGGCGATGCCCAGCGTGTCCTCGCCGGCCACGAAGCCGTCGGCGATCCGTACGGTCGCCGAGCGCACGATGGCCGTCGGGTCGCCGCCCACGAGCAGGCCCGGCGCGACCGGCACGTCGGTCGCGTTCTCGTCGTAGGTCCGCCGCCCGCCGTCGACGGTGACCGTGGGCGCGCCGGCGACCGCGGCGACCGCGCCCGACAGTTCCGAGCTCGAGCCGGGCGTGCCGTCGAGGGGCGCGAGGCGCGTGGCCGTCGCGGTGATGCGGTCGCCCGCGCCGGCGAGATCGAGCCGCGCGAGGATCGACGCCCGGCCGTCGACGTCGGTGTCGACGTCCACCGACCCGAGGAAGCGGGCCGCCTGTGCGTCGGCGTCGGTCGCCGGTGTCGCGAAGAACTCGATGCGCCAGCGGGTCTGGGGCTCGCCGTCGAGCGTGCCGTCCACCCGCAACCGGCCGCCGAAGACCGTCGCGCCCGAGAGCACCGGCGCGTTCGCGAGGCCGTTCGGTCCGGCGTCGGCGTCGAGCGCGTCGTTCGCGGTCGCGCCGTCGCCGCCGAGGTCGATGGCCGGGCCGGCGTTGCCGCGGATCAGGTTGCCGAGGATCGCCACGCCGTCGCTCGCGCCGAGCACCGCGATGCCCGCGCCGGCATTGCCGACGACGGCGTTGGCGTCGGCCGCGGCGAGGCCGCCGATCGTGACGTTCGCCGCGTCGGTGAGCCGCAGGCCGAGTCCGTTGGCCACGGTCGCCGGACCGAGCTCGACGCCGCCGATGCGGTTGCCAGCGATCGCGTGGCCGCCCGAGCCCGCGATCTCGATGGCCGCACCGGTGAAGCCGGCGAAGGCCAGACCGCGGACCGTGCTGCCGTCCGAACCCGCGACGAGGCGCAGGCCGGCGACCGGATCGGGCGTGCCGTCCGCGTCCGAATCGGGGGCGACGATCCCGCGTCCGTCGAGCACCACGACGGGCGCGGCGCCCGCGGCGACGCCGATCAGCCGCAGCGTGCGCGTGACGTCGGGCAGCGCGCTCTGCAGCGCGATCACGTGCGGCCCGTCGCCCGCGAGGTCGAAGACGATCTCGTTCGACGCGTCGGCGCTCGCGTTCGCCTGCTCGATCGCGTCGCGCAGCGAGCCCGGCCCGGCGTCGGCGGTGGTGGTCACCGTGAAGGTCGCG
>JBAXJZ010000088.1:0-10788 GCA_037137595.1 Burkholderiales bacterium
TGCGCATCTACGAGGGAGCGACCGAGGTGCAGAAGCTGATCATCGGGCGGGAGCTGCTGAAGTCGGGCGCGTGACCGGGGCGCGGCGCGGCCCGGGACGGACCGCGCGACGCCGCCGCCACGGACCGCCAGAGACCCCGATCCACCGCCCCGCAGACGCGCCGGCCCGCGGGTCGGCCTCGAACGGAGATCCGACGATGTTTCCCAGTGCCCACGTCGACACCTTCGCCCGCGACCACCTGCCGCCGCCGGCGCAGTGGCCGACCTTCCTGCTCGATCGCCCCGAGGTCCGCTACCCGGCGCGGCTGAACGCGGCGGTGGCGCTGCTCGATGCCCATGTCGCCGCGGGCCGCGGCGATCGCATCGCGCTGCGCACCGACGCGGCCGCCTGCACCTACGCGCAGCTGAAGGCGATGGTCGACCGGATCTGCCGCGTGCTGGTCGAGGACCTGGACCTGGTGCCGGGGAACCGCGTGCTGCTGCGCGCACCGAACTCGCCGATGATGGCGGCGTGCTGGCTCGCGGTGGTGAAGAGCGGCGGCGTCGCGGTGGCGACGATGCCGCTGCTGCGTGCGCGCGAGCTGGTGCCGGTGATCGAGAAGGCGCGCGTGGCCGTGGCGCTGTGCGACGCGCGCCTGAAGGACGAGCTGGTCGCCGCGCAGGCGCAGTGCCCGGTGCTCGAGCGCGTGCTGTACTTCGACGACGGCGACGGCACGGTCGGCGGCTGGCGGCCCGGCTCGCTCGAGGCACGCGCGGCGACGAAGCCCGCGGACTTCCCGGGCTGCGACACCGCGCAGGACGATGTCGCCCTGATCGCGTTCACCTCGGGCACCACCGGGCAGCCCAAGGGCACGATGCACTTCCATCGCGACGTGCTCGCGATGTGCGACCTGTTCCCGAAGTCGGTGCTCGACGTCCGCGCGGACGACGTGTTCTGCGGCACGCCGCCGCTCGCCTTCACCTTCGGGCTGGGCGGCATGCTGTGTTTCCCGATGCGCGCGGGCGCCTCCACGCTGCTGCTGGAGCGCGCCACGCCCGACTCGCTGCTCGCCGCGATCGCGCGGCACCGCGCGACCGTGGTCTTCACCGCACCGACCTTCTACCGTCAGATGGCCGCGCACGCGAAGGCGCACGACCTGTCCGCGCTGCGCGCGAGCGTGTCGGCCGGCGAGGCGCTGCCCGACGCGACGCGCCAGCTGTGGAAGCAGGCGACCGGCCTCGAGATGATCGACGGGATCGGGTCGACCGAGCTGATCCACATCTTCATCTCGTCGCCGCCGGCCACCGTGCGGCGCGGGGCGATCGGGCAGGTGGTGCCGGGCTACGAGGCGCGGATCGTCGACGACGCGATGAACCCGCTGCCGCCGGGCGAGCCCGGCCGGCTCGCGGTACGCGGGCCCACAGGCTGCCGCTACCTCGCCGACGACCGCCAGGCGAACTACGTGAAGGACGGCTGGAACCTCACCGGCGACACCTTCTCGATGGACGCCGACGGCTACTTCTTCTATCACGCGCGCTCTGACGACATGATCGTCTCGGCCGGCTACAACATCGCCGGGCCCGAGGTCGAGGCGGCGCTGCTCGCGCACGACGCGGTCGCCGAGGCCGGCGTGGTCGGCGTGCCGGACGACGAGCGCGGGATGATCGTGAAGGCCTTCGTCGTGCTGAAGCCGGGCCACGTCGGCGACGAGGCGATGGTGCGCACGCTGCAGGACCACGTGAAGGCGACGATCGCGCCGTACAAGTACCCGCGCGCGCTGGATTTCCGCGATGCGCTGCCGCGGACCGAGACCGGCAAGCTGCAGCGGTTCCGGCTGAAGCAGGGCTGACGCGTCCGAGGGCCGGGAGCGGCGCGTCGTCAGCCGCGCCTCGAAGCGCCGCGCCCGTGCCCCGCGCCTCAGTGCGGCGCGACCACGTCCTCGGGCGTGACCGTCACGCGCGCGGCGAGGACCTGCGCGCCGCCGCCGAGGATCACGCCGCGCAGCGGCGTGACATCGGAGAAATCGCGGCCCCAGCCTAGCGTCACGAAGTCCTGGTCGACGCGGCGGTCGTTGGTGGGGTCGACATCGATCCAGCCCTGCCCCGGGCACCAGGCCGACACCCACGCGTGCGACGCGTCGGCGCCGATCAGGCGCGGCTTGCCCGGCGGCGGCTTGGTGAGGATGTAGCCCGACACGTAGCGCGCGGGCACGCCCACGCCGCGCAGGCAGGCGATCATCAGCTGCGCGAAGTCCTGGCAGACGCCGCGGCGCTCGGCGAACACCGTCTCCAGCGGCGTGGTGACCGTGGTGGCCGAGGCGTCGAACTCGAAGTCGCGGTGGATGCGGTGCGCGAGTTCATCGAGCGCGGCGACGAAGGGCACGCCGGGGCGGAAGCTGCGTGCGCCGTAGTGCACCGCGCGCCGCGAGCGCGGCACCAGCGGGCTCGGACCGACGAAGGACGCGAGCTCCAGCGCCTCGCGGCCGGTCGCGGCCGCGACCGACTGCGGGTCCCAGGGCCGCAGCGCCGCGACCGTGTCGTGGGCGGGGGCCGCGACCTCGACGCGCGACTCGGCGATCACGTCGAGCCGGTCGTGTGCGGCATGGATCGCGAACGCGGTGGTGCCGTTGCCGAAGGCGTCGGTGCGCGCGTCGATCCAGTCGGGCGTGGGTGCCACCACGAGGCGGTGCGCGTGCACGCGCTGGCGCGCGGTCGCGCGCGGGCGCAGGTGCGCGAGCTGCCACGACTGGGAGACCGGCGCCTCGTAGCGGTATTCGGTGTGGTGCAGCACGTGCACGACGCGCGAGGACGCGAAGCTCGTGTTCATCGTCGGACTCAGGCGGCGAAGGTCGCGTGCTTGCGGTCGTCGGCGTGCGCGAAGAAGCGCAGTGACAGCCGGTCCGAGAGGAGCGCCGCGCCGTCGGCCACCGCGTCGAGCCGATCGGCGAGCGCGGCGTCGGGCACGAGCGCGGCAGGGTCGTCGAGCGGGCCGAGGTCGACCAGCACCGGCGGCGCGAGGTCGACGCTGCCCGCGCCGAGCACGCGGTGCAGGCGCTCGAGCACCTGCGCGAGGCCGCGGGTCTGGAACGCGACCGAGCGCGGGTTGGTGTCGTCGCGGATCACCAGGTCGAGCGCCGGCAGCCACTCGGGCTGGCCGACGTAGCGCGAGCGGTAGGTGATCGACGAGTCGCAGAACTCGAGCAGCCAGTCGAGGCCGGCCGAGCGGCCCTCGCGGACGGCGCAGGCGACCGCCGCGCAGATCCCGCGCAGCCGTTCGATGCGCCGGCCGAGCGACAGGAAGCGCCAGCCGGTGTCGCGGGTCATGCCGTCGAGCGCGAAGCCCGACAGCGTGACCAGGCCGTTGACCACGCGGTCGAGCAGCGCCATCGCCTGCGGCAGCTCGCGGAACGCGTCGAAGCCCGGGTCCTGCAGCAGGCGATTGATCGTCCGCCAGTGGTCGACCGAGAGCCGGTCGCGCAGCGAGAAGGCGACGCGCTGCACCTGGTTCAGCGTGGTCCGCAGGCCGCCCATGCGGTCGGCCTCGTAGAGCGCGTCGAGCAGCATCGCCTCGGGCGTGTCGGCCTCGACGAGCACGCCGAGCGCGCGGCCGAGCGCGAGCAGCGGCGCCTGCGCCGGACGGTCGACGTCCTCGTCGACCGAGAAGCGCGGCAGCGCGACCCGCAGCAACCGCGCGGCGTCCTCGGCACGCTCGGCGTAGCGGCCGAGCCAGAAGAGGTTCTCGGCGGCGCGCGAGGACAGCGTGGCCGCGCCGCTGCGGACCAGCTCGTCGGCGCCGACGGTGGAGCGCAGCAGCGTCAGCGCGCCGTCGGGCGGCGCGTTCGACAGCACCCAGGTGTCCTTCGAGCCGCCGCCGCGCTGCATCGACACCACGCGCGCGTCGCGCGAGGACGCGACCCGCGTGAGGCCGCCGGGCATCACCGTCCAGCCGCCGCGCGAGGCGACCGCGAACACGCGCAGGCCCACCGCGCGCGCGGCGAGGTGGTCGGGCCGCTCGCGGTCGTAGACCGGCGCCTGCGACAGGCGCACCAGCTCCTGCGCGATCCAGGCCTGCGGATGGCGGCGGATCCGCGCGGCGAGCGAACGTGCGCCCGCCGCGTCGAGGTCCATGCCGAACACCGGCTCGTCGCGGACCAGCGGGTCGGCCGGCTTGAAGACGAGCTGCGCGGTGCGCGGCAGCGCGTCGGCGAGCGCGGCCGGCTCGCCCAGCCACCAGGTGGCCACCGAGGGCATCACGAGCGGCTCGCCCAGCAGGTGCTCGGACAGCTTGGGCAGGAAGCCCATCAGCGCGCCGCCCTCGAGCACGCCCGAGCCGATCGCGTTGGCCATCAGCACGCTGCCGCGCCGGGCGCAGTCGACCAGGCCCGGCACGCCGAGCGCCGAGTCCGAGCGCAGCTCGAGCGGATCGCAGAAATCGTCGTCCTGCCGGCGCAGGATCGCGTGCACGCGGCGCAGGCCGTCGACGGTCTTCAGCCAGACCTTGCCGCCGCGGACCGTGAGGTCGCTGCCCTCGACCAGCGTGAAGCCGAGGTAGCGCGCGAGCAGCGAATGCTCGGAGTAGGTCTCGTTGTACGGCCCGGGCGTGAGCACCACGGTGAGCGGCGGGCCGTCGCCGGCGGGCGCGAAGTCGCGCAGCGCGTCGCGCAGCGCGACGAAGAACCCGGCCAGCCGCCGCGTGTGCAGGTCGCGGAAGAGCTTGGGGAAGATCCGCGAGACGATCAGCCGGTTCTCGATCGCGTAGCCCGCGCCCGAGGGCGCCTGCGTGCGGTCGGCCACCACCCACCAGCGGCCGTCGGGCGAGCGGGCGAGGTCGGCCGCGTAGACGATCAGCGGCGGCGCCGCGAGCGTGCCGATGCCGCAGGCCGGGCGCTGGAACGCGCTGTGGCCCATCACCAGCCGCGGCGGGATCACGCCGTCGACGAGCAGCGACTGGGCGCCGTAGAGGTCGCGCAGCACCGCGTCGAGCAGCCGCGCGCGCTGCGCGACGCCGCGCTCGATCTGCGCCCACTCGTCGTCGCCGATGATCATCGGCAGTGCGTCGAGCGCCCACGGACGCTCGGCGCCCTTGGGGTCGGCGTACATGTTGTACGTCAGTCCGCTGTCGCGGATCTCGCGCTCGATGGTGGCGATGCGGTCGCGCATCCGCGCGGGTTCGGCCCGCGCGAGCATCTCGACGAGGCCGGCCCAGTGCGGCCGCGGCGCGCCGTCCGCGCCGAGCATCTCGTCGAAGCGCGGCGCGGCCCGCGGATACGCGGCCAGCAGTTCACGCACGCCGCAGGTCCAGCGTGCAGGGCGATTCCGGATCGATCCGGGCCGGGGTCGGAGTCATCTCGCCGGGGGTGTGTCCCATCCTGAAGATGCCCGCGAGCCCGCGCGCCCCCGCCGCTTATGCGTTGACCGGGTAGGTCGTGTGGTGGCGCCCCCCGGGGTGCGCCACATGATACTGGCATCCGCCGATCGAGCGCCGGTTCCACAGGTCCACCAGGTCCACGGTCAGCGGCGCGTGCACGCCGATGGTGGGATGCAGGCAGGAGGCCGGCCACCACGCGCGGTAGCGGACGCCGCCGGCGCGCGCGCCGTCGGGTCCGACCGCCTGCAGCGGCACCGTGCGGCCGTTGACCGCGATCGCGTGACGCCCGTCGACGAGCCCGCGCGCGACGATCTCGATGCGCTCCAGCGACGAGTCGACGAAGCGCACCGTGCCGCCGGCGGTGCCCTCCTCGCCCATCACCGGCCAGGGCTCGAGGGCCATCCGCAGTTCGACCGAGACGCCGCCCGCCTCGAAGTCGCCGAGCTTCGGGAAGCGGAATTCCCAGTGCGGCGCGAACCAGTCGAGCTCGAACGGATGGCCGTGCGCGCGCAGGTCGTCGATCACCTCGCGCAGGTCCTCGCGGACGAAGGACGGGAGCATGAAGTGGTCGTGCAGCGCGGTGCCCCAGCGCGGCAGCCGGCGCGCGCCGAGCGGCGCGTTCCAGAAGCGCGCGATCAGCGCGCGCAGCAGCAGCATCTGCAGCAGGCTCATCCGCGCGTGCGGCGGCATCTCGAAGCCGCGCAGCTCGAGCAGCCCGAGCCGGCCGGACGACGAATCGGGCGAATAGAGCTTGTCGATGCAGAACTCGGCGCGGTGCGTGTTGCCGGTGACGTCGACCAGCAGGTTGCGCAGCAGCCGGTCGACGATCCACGGCGGGCACGCGGTCGGCCCCTGCGCCTGCAGGCGGGCCAGCTCCGAGAACGCGATCTCCAGCTCGCGGACCGCGTCGTGCCGTGCCTCGTCGATCCGCGGCGCCTGGCTGGTCGGGCCGATGAACAGGCCCGAGAACAGGTAGGACAGCGACGGATGCGCGAGCCACCAGGCGATCATCGACGCGAGCACGTCGGGCCGGCGCAGGAAGGGCGAATCGGCCGGGGTCGCGCCGCCCATCACCACGTGGTTGCCGCCGCCGGTGCCGACGTGACGCCCGTCGAGCATGAACTTCTCGGTCGACAGGCGCGTGAGGTGCGCGGCGTCGTAGAGCGAGGTGGTCCGAGAGACCAGCTCGTCCCACGACGCGGCGGGCGCGACGTTGACCTCGATGACGCCCGGGTCCGGCGTGATCCGCAGCACCGCGAGGCGCGGGTCCTTGGGCGGCTCGTAGCCCTCGAAGACCACCGTCTGCCCGGTGTCCTGCGCGGCGGCCTCGACCGCCGCGACCAGCTGCAGGTATTCGTCGAGGTTCGCCGCCGGCGGCATGAACACGTAGAGGTGGCCGCCGCGCGGCTCGACGCACAGCGCGGTGCGCACGACGCCCGCGTAGCCGCCGCCGGCCGGCCCCCAGCCGCCGCCCTGCCCCGGGTCCTGCACGTCCTGCGGGACGCGCGGCGGCGGACGGCGCGCCTGCGTGCGCGCGTCGGACCCGGGCTCGGGGCCGGTCATCGTCGGCGCGATCGCCTGGGGCTGGCCCGCTCGACCGGGGATCGTCCACGCGCCCCGGGTGGGCAGCAGCGACGCGTGCGGCGGCAGCGGTGCCTCCTCGTGCGTGGGATCGGCGGGGTGGATCCACGGGTAGTCGACGGCCGACACCCAGGGCAGCGACTGCAGCGGCAGCCGGTAGCCGAGCGCCGAGTCGCCGGGCGCGAGGTAGCAGCGTCGCGTGCGGAGCGGCCAGTCGGTGGTCTGCCACAGCTGCTGCGGCTGCGCGACCGAGGGACCGCGGCGCGCGACCGGGTTCGGCGCGAGCGGCAGCACCCAGCCCACCGGGTTCGACAGGCCGCGCTCGAACACCCGCGCGAGGCGCTCGCGCTCCATCGGGTCCTCGAGCTTCGAGTCGAGCGGATCGACGTTGACCGGCAGCTGATGCTCGCGGCGCGCGAAGTGGTAGGGGTCCTCGTAGGCCTCGAAGGCACGCACCGGATCGAGCCCCAGGCGCGCGGCGACCGCGGTGATCAGCTCGCGCGCCTCGTCGACGCCCGCCGGCACCGCGGGCCGCGACAGCGCGCCGAACACGCCGCCACCGGCCTCGGAGGCGAGGATCGACGGGTCGGCGACGATCGGCTCGCCGTCCTTGCGCCAGAACCAGTTCAGCGACCAGCGCGGCAGCTGCTCGCCGGGATACCACTTGCCCTGGCCGAAGTGCGGCAGGCCGTGCGAGCCGTGGGTCGCGGCCATCCGCTCGAGCAGCTCGCCGGCGAGCCGGCGCTTCGTCGGTCCGAGCGCCTCGGTGTTCCACTCGGCGCCGTCGCGGTCGTCGATCGAGACGAAGGTGGGCTCGCCGCCCTGCGTGAGACGCACGTCGTCGCCGACCAGGCGCGCGTCGACCGCGCGGCCGAGCGCGTCGATCGCCGCCCACTGGGCGTCGTCGTAGGGCTTGGTCACGCGCGGCGCCTCGTAGGCGCGGCGCACGCTCATCGAATGCGCGAACGTGCATTCGGCGGGCTCGACCAGGCCCTCGACCGGCGCGGCCGACGAGGGCTCGGGCGAACAGGCGAGCGGGATGTGGCCCTCGCCCGCGAGCAGGCCCGACGTGGGATCGAGGCCGATCCAGCCGGCGCCCGGCAGGTAGACCTCGCACCAGGCGTGCAGGTCGGTGAAGTCGCGCTCGGCGCCGCTGGGACCGTCGAGCGACTTCACGTCGGGCACGAGCTGGATCAGGTAGCCCGACACGAAGCGCGCCGCCAGGCCGAGGTGGCGCAGCAGCTGCACCAGCAGCCAGGCCGAATCGCGGCACGAGCCCGAGGCCTTCGTCAGCGTCTCCTCCGGCGTCTGCACGCCGGGCTCGAGGCGGATCAGGTAGCCGATCTCGCGCTGCAGCCGCTGGTTGAGATCGACGAGGAAGTTCACCGTCGGCGTCTTCTCCCGCGGAATCGCCGCCAGGCGCGCGGCGAACGCCGGTGTGGCCTCGGCGCGCTCGAGGTAGGGCGCGAGCTCGCGCCGCTGGGCCTCGGTGTAGTCGAACGGGATCGTCTCGGCCTGCGGCTCGAGGAAGAAGTCGAACGGGTTGAAGACCGCCATCTCGGCGACCAGGTCGACCTCGATGCGGAACGTGGCGGTCTTCTCGGGCAGCACGAGGCGCGCGAGCCAGTTGGACTGCGGATCCTGCTGCCAGTTCAGGAAGTGCTGCGCGGGCTCGACGCGCATCGAGTACGACAGGATGCGGGTGCGCGAATGCGGCGCGGGACGCAGCCGCACGACCTGGGGACCGAGGGCGACCGGGCGGTCGTAGACGTAGTGGCTGACGTGGTTCAGCGCGACGTGGATCGACACGAGGCAGGACTCCGGAGGACGGTGCGCGGATGGGCCGGATGCCGGGCCGCGACGGCCGGCTCCGGTCGACGCAATCGGCGTGCCACCTCGGCGGTGCGGGACCGGGCACCGAGGCGGGGCGGTTCGGCGGGACCGCGCACCGGCGCGGCGCGGACGCACCGGGGCGCGGCGCGCGACGCGAGGTGCGACGGATCGGGGCGCACGCGGCGACGCGGCCCGCACCGACCGCCCGGCGTCATCGACGCGCCGCGACGGTGTCCTCGAGCCGCCGCGCGACCTCGGCGGGTTCGATCGCCGCCATGCACGGACACTCGGGCGCGCCGCGCGGACAGCGGACGCAGGCCGCGCGCGGCGCGACGATGGCGGTGGCGGACGGGCCCAGCGGGCCCCAGCGCACCGGGTCCATGCCGGGCAGGTCGACGAAGAGGCCGAGCGTGGGCGCGCCGCGCAGCGCGGCGAGGTGCATCGGCCCGGTGCTGTTCGACAGCACCGCGTCCATCGACGGCAGCGTTCGCAGCAGGTCGGGGATGGTGAAGCCGCGGGTGGCGTCGGTGACCTGCGGCAGCTCGAAGAGCCGCGGCGCGGCGGCGCGCAGCGCGTCGCCCTCGGCCGGGGTGCCGTTGATCACGAAGTTGAAGCGGTCCGCCGGCAGCGACTCGATCAGCGACAGGTAGTGCCGGATCGGCCACTCCTTGCCGTTGCCGTTCGAGCGGACCTGCAGCAGCACGTTGGCGACGCCGGGACGCAGGGGCCAGGCCGCGGCGGCGGCGGGCGGAGCGTCGTCGGCGAGCCCCGCCAGGCGCCACAGCGCGTCGCGCGGCGGATCGGTGTCGGCGACGAAGGGCGCGAGCAGCCCGAGGTTGAGCTGCGCCTCGTGGCGGCCGGAGCCGCGCCGCCGCACGAACGGCCGCAGGTTGCACCAGACCCAGTGCCACCAGCGCCGCGCGGTGCCCACGCGCAGCGGCACGCCGGCGCGCGCGGCGGCCCGCGCGAGACCGCGCGACGGGAACGCGAAGATCACCGCGTCGGGGGCGAGCGCACGCAGGTCGCGCTCGAACGCGGCCTCGTCGGTGACCACGACCACGTCGTCGACGAAGCGCGAGGCCGCGGCGACGTCACGGGCATAGCGCCGCACCGCGAAGCGCACCGTGCAGTCGGGCATCGCGCGCTTGAGCAGCCCGGCCATCGGCAGCGCGAGCGCCACGTCGCCGAGGTTGTCGTGGCGGACGATCACGAAGGAGCGCGCGTCGGCCGGCCTCACGGACGCGCCTCCCGCGGCATCGCGAGCGACCGGCCGGCGGCGAGCGCGAGCAGCAGGCCGAAGAAGTATCCGGTCCAGCCGACGTTGATCAGGCAGTTCGCGAGCCCGGCGGCCACGTAGATCACGACCGCGCCCCGGACGATCCAGGTCCAGCGGTCGCCGAAGCGGCCGGCGCGCCGCCACAGCGCGACCAGCCCGCCCACCAGCAGCAGCAGGCCCGCGAGGCCGAGCTCGGCGCCGACGTAGAGGAACTCCTGGTGCGGGTCGTGGTAGATGGCGAGCGGCACGCGGCCCTTCTCGCCGTACATCCGCGCCGACAGCGTGGGGTAGGACTCGATGCCGTGGCCCACCAGCGGCGAGGACGCGAACATCCGCGCCGCGTTCGACCACATCTCGATCCGCTCGCCGGTCGCGTTGCTCGTGCCCTGCTCGCGGTAGTCGCGGATCTCGCCGAGCGTGCCGGCCACGCGCGCCGGCCCCGCCATGCCGCCGCTCACCACCGCGGCCACGACGACCGCGGCGGCGGCCGCGCCGGCGGCCAGCCCCTTCCAGCCGGTGCGTGCGTGCAGCACGAAGAGGAGCACGCCCAGACCGGTCAGCCATCCGGTCCGGCCCTGCAGCATCACCAGCATCTGCACGCCGGTCGCGATCGCGAGCAGCGCCGCCGCGCGCCGCCAGCGCGGCGCGAGGCCGCGTTCGAGCACCGCGATCCCGGCGGCCCACAGCAGCAGCAGCGCGAGCTGGATCGTCTGCCGGATCCGGTCGCTGAACACGTAGACGTCCGGATCGCG
>JBAXJZ010000089.1:0-10779 GCA_037137595.1 Burkholderiales bacterium
CCGCCACCGCGGCGCGCGCCCCGTCTTCGAACTCGCGCTGCGCTGGCTGCACGCACATGCGCCGGCGCCGCTCGCGCGGCCGGTGCCGGTGCACGGCGACTTCCGTACCGGCAACCTGCTGGTCGACGCCGGCGGCCTCGTCGCGGTGCTCGACTGGGAACTCGCGCACGCCGGCGACCCGATGGCCGACCTCGGCTGGTTCTGCGTGGCGTCGTGGCGCTTCGGCGAGCTCGACGCGACCGCGGGCGGCTTCGGCCCGCTCGACGCGCTCCTCGACGGCTACCGCGCCGCCGGCGGCGAGGCGGACGCCGACCGGGTGCGATACTGGGAAGTGCTGGGCACCTTCCGCTGGGGCGTGATGTGCCTGGACATGGCCGAGGCCTGGGCGAGCGGCCGTGACCGGTCGGTCGAACGCACTGCGGTCGGTCGGCGCACGTCCGAGACCGAACTCGACCTGCTGCGCCTGCTGGCCCCGCGCGGCTGACGCGGGCGCGACGGAGGAGACGATGGAGACCACGCCGAGCGCGGCCGACCTGATCGAGGCCGCCGTCGAGACGATCCGCGCCGAGCTGCTGCCCGCGCTGTCCGGGCGCGCGGCCTTCCAGGCCCGGGTGGCGATCAACGTGCTGGAGACGGCGCGGCGCGAACTCGCCGGCGCACCCGCCGCGGATGCGGCGGAGCTCGCGCGGCTGAGGGCGCTGATCGCGTCGATCGCGCTGCCACCCGTCGGCGCCGGGTCGATCGTCACGACCGATACGATCCCGCCCGACCCCGACCCCGACCCCGCCGCCGAGCTTCCCGCGCTGCGCCGCGCCCTCTGCGACGCGATCCGCGACGGCCGCGCCGACCTCGCCACCCCGGGCCTCGCCGACCACCTCTGGGCCGACGTGCTCGCGCGTGTCGCGATCGACCAGCCCGCCTATCCGAGCTTCGTCCGCGAAGCCGCCGCCGCCACCCGGACCCGACCCTGATGGACTTCGACCTCCCCGCCGACCTCGTCGCCACCCTGAAGGTCCTCGACGACTTCATCGACGCCGAGATCAGGCCGCTGGAGCAGCAGGACGACAACGTCCGCTTCTTCGACCACCGCCGCGAATGGGCGCGGACCGACTTCGACGCCGGCGGCCTGCCGCGCCCGGAGTGGGAGGCGCTGATGGCCGAGGCGCGCCGACGCGCGGACGCCGCCGGCCACTACCGCTACGCGCTGCCGCGCGAATGGGGCGGGCAGGACGGCTCGCACCTCGCGATGACGGTGATCCGCGAGCACCTCGCCGCCAAGGGCCTGGGCCTGCACAACGACCTGCAGACCGAGCACTCGATCGTCGGCAACCAGCCGCTCGCGCTCGCGATCCGCGACTTCGGCACGCCCGAGCAGCAGGCGGCGTTCATCCCCGGCCTGCTGTCGGGCACGCTCCGGATGAGCTTCGGCCTCACCGAGCCCGAGCACGGATCGGATGCCACGCACATGGAGACGCGCGCGGTCCGCGAGGTCCGCGGCGGCGTGCCCGGCTGGCGCATCGACGGCGAGAAGATGTGGATCACCGGCATGCACCACGCGTCGCACTGCCTGGTGTTCGCGCGCACCAGCGGCGAGGCCGGTGACGCGCGCGGCATCACCGCGTTCGCGGTGCCCACCGAGACGCCCGGCCTGAAGGTCGAGGAGTACCTGTGGACCTTCAACATGCCCACCGATCATCCGCGGATCTCGATCACCGACGTCTGGGTACCCGACCACGCGATCCTCGCCGGCCTCGACACCGGCCTGCGCGTGGCGCAGCACTTCGTGCACGAGAACCGGATCCGGCAGGCCGCGTCCTCGCTCGGCGCGGCGGATTTCTGCATCCGGGAGTCGGTCGCCTACGCGAAGCGGCGCAAGCCGTTCGGCCGTGCGCTCGCGACGAACCAGGCGATCCAGTTCCCGCTGGTCGAGCTCGCCACGCAGGTCGAGATGCTGCGGCTGCTGATCCGCAAGACCGCGTGGGAGATGGACCGGATGCCCAAGCCCGAGGTCGAGAAGAAGCTCTCCGACCGGGTGTCGATGTGCAACTACTGGGCGAACCGGCTGTGCTGCGAGGCGGCCGACCGCGCGATGCAGGTCCACGGCGGCCTCGGCTATTCGCGGCACACGCCGTTCGAGCACATCTACCGTCACCACCGCCGCTACCGCATCACCGAGGGCTCGGAGGAGATCCAGATGCGCAAGGTCGCCGGTCACCTGTTCGGGTTCATGGGGAGCGCACGATGAACGCCCCGCTGCCGCCCTTCAGGAAGATCCCCTGGCCCGCGCGCGACATCGCCGTCGACCGTCGCGACGACGGGTCGATCCTGATGCGCTCGCGCGTGCCGCTGATCCCGTACCCGGATCACGTGCCCGGGCTGCTGCGTCGCTGGGGCACCGAGGCGCCCGACCGCTGCTGGCTCGCGCAGCGGCGCGGCCCCGAGCGCGCCTGGCGACGTCTGTCGTACGGCGAGGCGCTCGCGACCGTGGATGCGGTCTCGCAGGCGCTGATCGACGCGGGCGCCGGACCGTCGCGGCCGGTGATGATCCTGTCGGCGAACTCGCTCGAGCACGCGCTGCTCGTGATGGCCGCGATGCAGGTGGGTGCGCCGGCCGCGCCCGTCTCGCCCGCGTATTCGCTGGTCAGCCAGGACCACGCGAAGCTGAAGCACGTGTTCGCGCTCGTCGAGCCCGGCGTGGTCTTCGTGCAGGACGGCCCGCCGTTCGACCGCGCGCTCGCGTCGCTCGACCTGCGCGGCGTGACCGTCGTGCACGTGGACCGCGCGCCGACGGACGTGCCCGGCATCGCCTGGGCGGACTGGGTCGCGACGCGGCCGACGCCCGCGGTCGCCGAGCGGCTCGCGACCATCGGCCCCGACACCGTCGGCAAGCTGCTCTTCACCTCCGGCTCCACCGGCATGCCGAAGGCCGTACCGAACACGCAGCGGATGATGTGCGCGAACCTCGCGATGTACCTGCAGTGCCGGCCGCGCGATCCGTCCGACCCGCCGCCGCAGCTGCTCGACTGGCTGCCGTGGAACCACACGATGGGCGGCAACGCGGTGTTCCATCCGGTGCTCGCCGACGGCGGCACGCTGTTCATCGACGACGGCCGGCCGCTGCCCGGCGCCTTCGACGAGACGATCCGCAACCTGCGCGAGGTCTCGCCGACCTACATGAGCAACGTGCCGGCCGCCTGGGCGATGCTGGCCACCGCGCTCGAGCAGGACGAGGCGCTCGGCGCGAGCTTCTTCTCGCGGCTGCGGCTGATGGGCTACGGCGGCGCGACGCTGCCCGACGACCTCTACCGCCGGCTGCAGGCCCTCGCGATCCGCCACACCGGCCAGCGCATCGTGATGGTCACCGGATGGGGCTGCACCGAGACCGCACCCACCGCCACCTCCACCTACTGGGACACCGAGCGGGTGGGACTCATCGGCCTGCCGTATCCGGGCGTCGAGCTCAAGCTCGTGCCCGCGGGCGGCAAGTACGAGGTGCGGATCCGCGGGCCGATCGTGATGCCGGGCTATCACCGGCAGCCGGAGCTCACCGCGAAGGCGTTCGACGAGGACGGCTTCTACCGGATCGGCGACGCGGCGACCTTCGTCGATCCGTCGGACCCGGTCGAGGGCCTGGTGTTCGCGGGGCGCGTGGTCGAGGACTTCAAGCTGACCTCGGGCACCTTCGTGCACGTGGGCACCTTGCGCGTCGCGTCGATCGCCGCCGCCTCGCCGGTGGTGCAGGACGCGCTGGTGGCCGGCCAGGACAGGCCGTACGTGGGCCTGCTCGCGTGGCCGAACCTCGCGGCCTGCCGCGTGGTGGCCGGGCTGCCGGATGCGGACGCGGCGACGCTGGTGAAGCACCCGGCGGTGATCGCGCGGCTGCGCGACGGGCTGCGCGCGATGAACGCGACGGCCGGCGGCTCGTCGGGCCGCGTGGGGCGTGCGCTGTTCCTCGTCGAGCCGCCGTCGGTCGACGGCAACGAGATCACCGACAAGGGCTACGTGAACCAGCGCGCGGGGCTGGAGCGGCGCGCGGCCGACGTCGAGCGGCTCTACGCGGAGCCGCCGGGGGAGGGCGTGGTGACGCTCGACTGACGGGCGCGGCCGTCAGAAGAGCTTCATCGCCGAGAGCAGCAGGGCGTTCTGGGCGGTGAGCGCGCCCAGCACCCACTTCAGCAGCTCGGTCTTCGTCTCGGCGACGCGGCCCTCGATCGATGCGATCCGCTCCGCGACCCGGCCTTCGCTCGACGTGATCCGCGCATCGACCGCCGCGATCCGTTCCCGGGTCTCGCCGATCTCGCGGGTCAGGCGCGTCTCCATCTCGGCGAGGTCGCGTTTCGTGGCCAACACCTCCGCGTGCAGCGAACAGCGACCGTCGATGGCGCGATCGAACGTGTCCACGACCGCCCGTGCCCGTTCCGGCGGGATGCCGACGGACAGCAGCGCTTCCATCAGGGCGGTGTCGAAGGCGGTCATGGGTCGAGGATAGCCAGTGCCCGTCGGTGCGGCGATCGACCGGTCGACCGGGGTCGCGTCGGCCGGAGGGCCGACGTGCGGCACTCGAGGCGTGTGCGCAGGGGGCGCGTGGCCGGCGAGGCGCCCGCCCACCGGATGGAACGCCGACACGCCGGCATCGTCCGCGACCGCTAGCATCCGCCGACCGCATCCGCCCCCGAGGAGACCCCCCGATGTCCGTCCGTTCCCTGGCCCGCGCCGCCCTCGTCGCCGCCGCGCTCGCGCTCTCGGCCTGCGCGCAGCTGACCCCCGTCCCCGAGGTCCCGCAGCGCGCGGGCACCGCGAATCCGCCGCGCTCGATCCTCTACGTCGGCAACAGCTTCATGTACTACAACAACAGCCTGCACGGCCACGTGGGGCTGCTCGCGCGTGCGGCCGCGGACAAGGAGCGCGCCGCGCACCGCTCGACCTCGCTGACGATCAGCGGCTCGGGGATCGACTGGCATGACGTCGCCGCCTACATGAAGCCCGATCAGATCGGCCGGTATTCGTTCGTCGGCGACAACGAGATCCGCTTCAACCCGCCGGGCCGGCAGTTCGACGCGGCGCTGCTGATGGACTGCAGCCAGTGCCCGGTGCATCCCCAGCTGCGGCCGGTCTTCTTCGAGTTCGCGAAGAAGCACTCGGACACGCTGCGCCGCAACGGCGTCGAGCCGATGTTCCTGATGACCTGGGCCTACAAGGACAAGCCGGAGATGACGCAGGGGCTGGCCGACGCCTATACCGAGGCCGGGCGGCAGAACCGCGCGCATGTCGTGCCCGCGGGTCTCGCCTTCGCGCGCTCGATTGCGAAGCGGCCCGAGCTCGAGCTCTACGTCGCCGACAAGCGCCATCCGAGCCTCGCCGGCACCTACCTCGCGGCCTGCACGATCCTCGCGTCGATCCAGGGCGTGAACCCGGTCGGCAATCCGTACACCGCGGGGCTGGACCCGGCGACCGCGCGGCACCTGCAGGAGACCGCGTGGGAGACGGTGCAGGCCTACCGCCGATGAATCGCCGCGCCGCGCGCCCGGCGCGATAGCATCGATCCGGCGGACCGCGCGCGCACGACGCGCGGCCGTCCCGGGATCCGTCGATCCCGCCGCAAAGAGAGGAGACCCCGATGGCCCGTTCACCTTCCGATGTCCGCGTCGAGGCCGACGCGCCGCCGTCGTCCGGCCGCCGACGCTTCGTCGCCGCGGTCCCGGCCGTCGCCCTCGCCGGCGCGGGTGCCGGCGCCGCGCGCGCGCAGGCGCCGGCCTGGCCGTCGAAGCCGATCCGGATGATCGTCGGCTACACGCCCGGCGGCTTCACCGACCAGATGGCGCGCGCGGTGGGCGAGCCGCTGTCCCGCGCGCTCGGCCAGCCGGTGCTGTTCGACTACAAGCCCGGCGCCAACAGCATGATCGGCACCGAGATGGTGGTGAAGTCACCGCCCGACGGCTACACCCTCACCACGGTGATCGCCGCGCACTCGGCCAATCCGTCGCTCTACCCGAAGATGGCCTTCGACGCACAGGCCGACGTGGTGCCGGTGGCGCTCACCGGCATCGCACCGCTGATCCTGTGCGCGACCGGCGCGTTCCCGCCGAAGACCCCGGCCGAGATGATCGACTACGTGAAGGCACGGCCCGGCCAGTTCAACTTCGGCTCGAGCGGGCAGGGCGCGGCCGCCCACCTCGCGATGGAGCAGTTCATGCTCCAGCACGGGCTGAAGATGCAGCACGTGCCGTACAAGGGCACGCAACCGGCGCTGACCGACCTGATCGGCGGGCAGATCCAGCTGCTCTTCGACACGCCCTCGTCGCTGGTCCAGCACGCGCGGGCCGGCAGGATCCGCTCGCTCGGCATCGCCAACGACGCGCGGCTGCCCGGCTATCCGGACATGGCGACGATGGCCGAGGGCGGCGCGCCCTTCGTCGCGAACACCTGGTCGATGGTGCTCGCGCCGGCGAAGACGCCCAAGGACATCGTCCAGCGGCTGAACGCGGAGATCCGCCGGATCCTGGAGTCGGCCGAGGTGCGGCAGCGGCTCGAGTCGGCGGGCGTGGTGCCGGGCTCGGGCAGCGCCGAGGACGCGGCGGCCTTCCTGGCGAAGGAGGTCGAGCGCAACGCGCGCGTCGTCAGGACCGCGGGGATCAGGATCGAAGGCTGAGGCGGGGTGTCACGGCGCATGCGCCGTGCCGCCTCGGCGTGCCCGGCAGGCTTGCCGGGCCCCCGCCCGGGGTGGCCGAGCCCGGGCGTGCGGCAGGTCGTGCGGGACGGCCGCCCGGTTCAGGTCGACGGTCGCCGCCCGGAGCGGCCGAACGGCGCCGCGAGTTCGCGCTCGACGAACATCAGCCGGTCCTGACCGTAGAACAGCTCGCCGTCGACCACGTAGGTGGGCGACCCCGGCACTCCGAGTCGGATCGCGTCGTCGGTGCAGGCGGCGAATTCGGCCATCACGTCGGCGTCGCGGGCGCGCGCCAGCAGCGGGCCGGCGTCGAGGTCGACCTCCGCCGCGATCGACGCGAGGACGGCGGGGTCGGCGATGTCCCGATCGTCGCGCCACAGCGCGGCGAGGATCGCCTCGGACAGTCGATCGACGTCGAGCCCCTCGCGCTGCGCGACCAGCACCAGGCCCGACGGCAGGTCGCGGTCGCCGTAATGGTGGACCGGCTCGACGATCACCGGCAGCTCGAGCCACTCGCTCCAGCGCTCCACCTCGCGCCCGAACTGGTAGGCGCGCTGCCGCGGGTTGCGCTGCGCGAACGGCACGCCGCCCGCGGCCGGCACGACCTTCGACAGGTCGATCGGCCGGTGCCGCAGCCGGCGTCCGAATCGCCGTGCGAGCTCGGCCGCGCGCCGCGCGCCGAAGTACGCGTAGATCGACCGGACCGAGTAGTAGCAGTCGACGAAGCGCGTCGGCCCGTCGGGGAAGGTGTCGCCCGTCATCGTCGCTCCCGTGACGTCCTGTCGTCCGCCTCGGCCGTCAGCCCGACTTCAGCCCCGCCTTGCGGATGATCGGCCCCCATTTCTCGTGATCGGCGCGGATCGTCCGGGCGAACGCCTGCGGCGTGCCGCCCACCGGCTCGAACCCGCGCTCGACCAGCGACCCGCGGACCTCGGGGTCGCGCATCGCTGCAGCGTAGGCGCGCGCCAGCCGGTCGCGCTCCGCGGCCGGCGTGCCCGCGCGGACGACGACGCCCTGCCACGACGCGGTCGCGAAGCCGGAGATGGCCTGCGAGATCGGTGCGAGCGTCGGCGCGAAGTCCTGGCGCCGCTCGCTGGCCACGCCGAGCAGCCGCAGCTTGCCGGCCTGCGCCTGCGCCGCCAGCGTCTGGTAGCTGTCGAGCATCAGCCCGATGCGCCCGGCGAGCAGGTCGGGCAGTGCATCGGCGCCGCCCTTGTACGGCACGACGGTGACCTCGAAGCCGCCGATGGCGGCGAGCAGCAGGCCACCCAGGTGAGAGCCGCCACCGAGCCCCGATGCCGCGATCGTCAGTCGCCCCGGGTTGGCCTTCGCCCACGCGACGAGCTCGGGCACGGTCTCGACCGGCACGGCCGGCCCGGCGGCGAGCACCAGCGGGATCTCGACGAGCAGCGATACCGGATCGAGGTCGGTGAACGTGTCGTAGGGCAGTCGCTCGAACGTCCACGGGTTGAACGCGAGCGAGGTGTAGACGCCCATCAGCGTGCGGCCGTCGGCCGGCGCGGCGAGTCCGGCCTGGATCGCCGCGATGCCCGCCGAGCCGGGCTTGTAGTCGAGCACGATCGACTGGCCGAGTTCGACCTCGACGCGCTTGTGGGCGGTGCGCAGCATGGTGTCGGTCGGGCCGCCCGGGCCGGTCGGCACGACGTAGCGCAGCGCCGGGGCCGACTGCGCGCGCGCGGGCGCAGGCAGCGCCGCGGCGGCCGCGAGCGTGGCGACGCCCGCGGTGAATCCTCTCCGAGAACGGCGCATCGATCCCCCCCAGGCGTTCGATCCCGGCGCCGGGACACCCGCCGCCTCGCGCCGCGACGCTAGCACGGCGGCCGCGCGGGCGCAGCGGCGGTTCCGTCGCGCGTCGCCGGTATCATCGACGCCGAACCGGCCACGACCGGACCCGTCACTTCGAGGAGACCCCCCACCGATGTACACCCCCTTCGACCTCACCGGCCGCACCGCGGTCGTCACCGGCGGCAACGGCGGCATCGGCTACGGCATGGCGCGCGCGCTGCTCGCGGCCGGCGCCTCCGTCGCGATCTGGGGCTCGCGCCCCGAGAAGACCGAACGCGCGCGCGCTCAGCTCGCCGCCGACTGCGGCGACGCCTCGCGCGTGCACGCCTTCGTCGCCGACGTCGGCGACGAGGCGCAGGTGGACGCGACCTTCGCCGCGTCGGTGGCCGCGCTCGGCCACGTCGATGCCTGTTTCGCGAACGCCGGCGTGTCGTCCAAGGGCGTGATGCTCACCGACATGTCGCTCGAGGAGTTCCGCCGCATCCAGCGGATCAATGTCGACGGCGTGTTCCTCACCTTCCGCGCGGCCGCCCGCCACATGGCCGAGCGCGGGCAAGGCGGGGTGCTGGTCGCCACCGCGTCCACCGCGGCCGTCGAGGGCGCGGCGCGCAACAGCCACTACGGTGCGTCCAAGGGCGCGGTCACCTCGTTCGTGCGCGCGCTGTCGGTCGAGCTCGCCCGCCACCGCATCCGCGTGAATTCGATCCTCCCCGGCTGGATCGTCACCGAGATGACCGAGCGCTCGGTGAACAACGAGAAGTTCGCGAATGCCGTGATGCCGCGGATCCCCGCGCGTCGCTGGGGCGAGGGCGACGATTTCGGCGGCATCGCGGTCTACCTCGCGAGCGACGCCTCGTCGTACCACACCGGCGAACAGTTCGTGATCGACGGCGGCTACACCAAGTTCTGACGCGGAGGGCGCGCGCCGTGCGGCTGCTGGTGCTGTCTGACCTGCACGTCGAGTGGGCGGCGTGGACGCCGCCCGCGCCACGCGCGTCGTACGACCTGGTCGTGCTGGCCGGCGACATCGCGCAGGGCACGCTCGCGCTGCACTGGGCGCGCCGCGCCTTCCCCGACGCGCCGATCGTCCAGGTCGCGGGCAACCACGAGTTCTTCGAGACCGAGCGGACGCGCGCGCTCGACGCGATGCGCGCGGTCGCCCGCCGGCTGGACATCCTCCTGCTCGAGGAGGACGCGGTGGTCGTCGAGGGCGTCGAGTTCGTCGGCTGCACCGTCTGGACCGACTACCGGCTGCACGAGCGGCCCGGCCGGCCGGTCGCGATGTCCGCCGCCGACGCGATGGCCGGCGCGCGCCGCGCGATGCTGGACTACCGGCTGATCGACGTCGCCGATCCGTCCGCGCCGCAGGGCGTGCGCCGGTTCACCCCCGAGGACTCGGTCGACCTGCACGAGCGCGCGCGCGCGTGGCTCGCGGCCCGGCTCGCGCGGCCGGCGGCGGGTCCGCGGGTGGTGGTGACCCACCATCTGCCGAGCTGGCACTCGGTCTCGCCGGCCTACGCGGCCGCGCCCTCGAACCCGGCCTTCGCGAGCGACCTCGACGACCTGCTGCCCGCGGCCGACCTCTGGATCCACGGTCACACGCACTCCTCGCACGACTACCTCGTCGCCGGCTGCCGGGTCGTCTGCAATCCCCGCGGCTATCCGATGCGCACCGGCGGCTTCGAGAATCCGCGCTTCGATCCGGCGAAGGTGGTCGTGGTGCCGCAAGGCCGCTCGTCGACCGACGGACGGTCGTCGCGTCCGTGATCCACGCCCGTGCACGCGGCCCCGGCAGGCCGCAGCATTGCGGACCATGCGCGTCGTCGAGAACCTGATCCGGGCCCGGCCGTCCCGGCCGCCCGAGTGCCAGCGGGTGGCCGCGGCACTGCGGGCCGACCCCGCGACCGGACTGGCCAGGCTCGCGCGGCTCGCGGACACGCTCGACGAGCGGATGCCCGCGCCGGCGGTCCGGCTCGACGCGCTCGAGTCGCTGCGGCCCGTCTGGGTCGCCGTGATCGAGCCGATCGTCGAATCGCTGCGCAACCGGCCGATCCCGCTCGCCACCGACGAACTCGCCGCGTTCCACCGGCTCGGGGTCGCGCTGCGTGCATTGCGCGACGCCTGGCGGCGCCTGTACGTCGACCTGCGCGACGCCCATCCCGACGGACCGGCCGCGCCCTGCGCCGACGACGCGCGGCTCGCGCTCGCCCGCGCGCTCGACGCGCAGTCGCGGCTGCTGACGGCCTCCTGCCGGATGCGGATCGCGCTGCCCCGCGACGACTGGGACGCGCTGTGCCGCCTCGCCT
>JBAXJZ010000090.1:0-10692 GCA_037137595.1 Burkholderiales bacterium
GGCGGCGGCGGTCGCGCGACGGCGGACGGACGAACGGATCGGTCGGTGGGGCATGTCGGAGGACGGCATGGGCCGCGCGGGTCAACTGGTCCCGCGGCGAAGCGGGACGAATCGTACCGCGTCGAGCACGGTCAGGGTCCAGTCCTCGCGGCCGGGGCGCTCGACGCGGTGCAGCGACTGCCCCGAGCCGTCGGCGGCCGCCACCGGCGCCACCAGCGTGCCGCCCACCTTCATCTGCATCAGCAGCGGATCGGGGATGCCCTCGCCCGCGGCGGCCACCACGATGGCGTCGTAGGGCGCGGCGGCCTCGACGCCCTGGCGGCCGTCGCCGAACACCAGCCTGAGGTTCGGCAGGCGCATCGGCCGGATGTTCGTGCGGGCCGCCTCGTGCAGCCATCGCAGCCGCTCGACCGACACCACCTCGCCGAACACCTGCGCGAGCACGGCCGCCTGATAGCCGCAGCCCGTCCCCACCTCGAGCACCTTCGCCGCCTTCAGCGCGGCGACGTCGCGGTCGCGGACCGCGAGTTCGATCATCCGGGCGACCGTACTGGGCTTGCTGATCGTCTGGCCCTGCCCGATCGGCAGCGCGACGTCCTCGTAGGCCCGACTCGCGAGTCCCGGGTCGACGAACGCGTGGCGCGGTACCGCGCCCATCGCCGCGAGCACGATCGGGTGACGCACGCCGAGCGCGCGCAGGCCGTCGACCATCCGGTCGCGCGCGCGCTCGGAGGTGAGGCCCGTGCCGGCGGCGCGGACTAGTCGGTCAGCCATGCGTGCGTCGCGTCGGCGAGGCCGCCGGCCGTCAGGTCGATGTGCAGCGGCGTCACCGACACCCGGCCGGTCGCGGTGGCATGGAAGTCGGTCCCCGGGCCCGCGTCCTTGGCGCTCCCGGCGGGGCCGATCCAATAGACGGTGTCGCCGCGCGGGTTCTTCGCGCGGATGACCTCCTCCGCGTGATGGCGCTTGCCGAGCCGGGTGGAGACCACGCCGCCGATCTGGTCGTACGGCAGGTTCGGGATGTTGACGTTGAGCAGCACCGGGCCCGTGGCCGGGAACGGCCGTTCGACGAAGCGGCGGACCACGTCGCGCGCGACGCGCGCCGCGCTGTCGAGGTGGGCGTGGCCCTTGTTCACCAGCGAGAACGCGATCGCGGGAATGCCGAGCAGGAAGCCTTCCATCGCGGCGGCGACCGTGCCCGAGTAGATCGTGTCGTCGCCCATGTTGGCGCCGTCGTTGATCCCGGAGACCACCAGGTCGGGCCGCGCGTCGAGCATCCCGGTGACCGCGACGTGGACGCAGTCGGTCGGCGTGCCGTTCAGGTACAGGTAGCCGCTCGACGCCGTGCGGACCATCAGCGGTCGGTCGAGCGTCAGGGAGTTGGACGCGCCGGACCGGTCGCGCTCGGGCGCGACCACCACGATCTCGGCCATGTCCCGGAGCGCCTCGGCGAGCGCGGCGATGCCGGGCGCGAAGTAGCCGTCGTCGTTGCTGATGAGGATCCTCATCCACACGATTCTACCGCCCGGCGGCGGATCGCCCTTCGCGGCGGAGCGCGCCGCTCGGGCTCGGGCGTGGTGCGGGCGCCGCAGCCGCGGCCGGGCTCGACGCTCCAGGCCGAGGCACGACCTGCATGCCGGGCACGCGGCGACGCGCGGGGCCCGCGCCGCCGGACGCGGTCTCAGCCTTCGGCCGGCCAGTCCCGGATGTAGGCCTTCAGCATGCGGTTCTCGAAGCTCTGCTCCTCGAGCACCGCCTTGGCCACGTCGTGGAAGGAGATCACGCCGAGCAGCACGTCGCCGTCCATGACGGGCAGATAACGCTGGTGGTTCTCCAGCATCAGCCGGCGCAGGTCGTTGACGTCCATCGACGGGGACGCGATGGTCGGCGACGGGTTCATCACGTCGAGCACGACGATCTCGGCGACCGGGGGCGTGGGGCCGGTGCGGTGCTCCTGCTGGCGCCGGGCCAGCACCCGGATGACCTCGCGGAAGGTGAGCATGCCGGCGAGGCGGCCACGCTCCATCACGACGAGCGAACCGATGTCGTGCTCGGCCATCACGATCACCGCGTCGGACAGCATGGTCTCGGGGGTGACGGTGAAGAGCGTCGTGCCCTTGACCTTCAGGATCTCGCTGACTTGCATGGTCCTCCCCCCGTTCCCTGTCCGGCCGATGCTAGCGACTCGACCCGGGGCTGGCAAGCCGAGCCCGGGCGGGGGCGGGCGGGCGCGTCAGACCGCGGCGGCCGGCGCGTCGACCAGCCGCATCCGGCGCGCGGCGCGCGGCTCGACCGACGCACCGTCGAGCTGGCGGGCCAGGGTGCGGCGGAGGTCCTCGTCGTCGACCGGCTTCGCGAGGTAGGCGCTGCAGCCGGCGATCGCGCCGCGGATCACGTCGAACGGCGAGCGTCGGGCGCTGAGCACGACCACCGGTAGGTCGCGCCATTCGGCCTCGCGGCGGATCGTGCGGACGAGCTTCAGGCCACCGCCGGCGGCGCCGACGGGCTCGAAGAGGACGAGATCGGCCGGCCTCATCACGAGCCGCTCGAGCGCCTCGTTCGGTGTCGCGGCCGAGTCGGGGTCGTAGCCCAGCCGCTCGAGCGCGGACCAGACCGTCGCGCGGGACGCGGCGTCGCGGTCGACGATCAGCACGCGCGGGCGAGCGCTCCGGGTCTCCGGCGCCGGCGTTCCGTCGGTCGGGACGGGAGCCGACGCGCCGCGCCTGCGCCGCGGTCCGCCGGCCAGCCCTTCGATCTCGACGACGCGGTTCAGGATCGGCAGCAGCTGGCGCACCAGCTGCCCGATCTCGATCGCGTGACGCCCCGCCGTGCCGTCGTCGGTGGTGGCGGTGACCGCGATGCTCGCGGCCGGGCAGCCCCGCGCACGGGCCCGTTCCAGCGCCTCGCGGCCGGTCGGATCGCCGACGCCCGCGATCAGCACGTCGGCGGTCTCGTCCTCGAACGGCGCGGCGAGGCGGAACGCGTACCGGTTGTACTGGATGTGGCGGAACACGACCTCGATCAGGCGCAGGTGCTGCGCATCGAGGCCGACCACCGAGACGGAGAAGACGGGCTTGTCGGACATGGGAAGGCGGCGCCGGCGCGCCGTTCGCGACCGATTGTGAGCCCGGCGGGACACCCCGGCTCGGGACGCGTGTCTGCCGCGCCACGACCAGGGTGGCGGGACCGATGGGCGGCGCCGCGTCGCCCGCGGGCGGACGCGACCGGCGGGCGAGCCGGCGCGGGCGCGTGCGACGGCCGCGACGCCTGCCACGGCGGACGCCGGCCACGGAGCGGCGCGACCTGCGTGATAGCATCGCCCGCCCCGCCGCGAAGCGCCGCCCGGCGCCGTCATCATGCCCGCCCGCGATCCCCACGGACTCTCCACGCTGGCGCTGCACGCCGGCGCCTCGCCCGATCCGGGCAGCGGCGCACGCGCCACGCCGATCCACCTGACCGCCGCCTACGTGTTCCCCGACTCCGAGCAGGCCGCCGGCCTGTTCAACATGGAGCGCTCGGGGCACGTCTACTCGCGGATCAGCAACCCCACGGTGGCGGTGCTGGAGGAACGGATCGCGGCGCTCGAGCAGGGCGTGGGCGCGATCGGCACCGCCAGCGGCCAGGCGGCGCTGCATCTCGCGATCGCCACGCTCGCCGGCTCGGGCTCGCACGTGGTCGCCTCGCGCGCGCTGTACGGCGGCTCGCACAACCTGCTGCACTACACGATGTCTCGCTTCGGGATCGAGACGACCTTCGTCGACCCGCGCGACCTCGACGCGTGGCGGGCGGCGCTGCGCCCGAACACGAAGCTGCTGTTCGGCGAGACGCTGGGCAACCCGGGGCTGGACGTGCTCGACATCGAGCGGGTGGCCGAGGTCGCGCACGCGCACCGCGTGCCGCTGCTGGTCGACTCGACCTTCACCACGCCCTGGCTGATCCGGCCGTTCGAGCACGGCGCGGACCTGGTCTACCACTCGGCGACGAAGTTCCTCTGCGGGCACGGCACGGTGATCGGCGGGCTGCTGGTCGACTCCGGGCGGTTCGACTGGGTGGCGTCGGGGAAGTTCCCCGAACTCACCGAACCCTATGACGGCTTCCACGGCATGGTGTTCGCCGAGGAATCGACGGTGGCGCCCTTCCTGCTGCGGGCACGCCGCGAGGGCCTGCGCGACTTCGGCGCCTGCCTGTCGCCGATGAATGCCTGGCAGATCCTGCAGGGCGTCGAGACCCTCGGGCTGCGGATGGACCGGCACGTGGCCAACGCCCGTCGGGTCGTCGAGTTCCTCGTCTCGCATCCGCAGGTGGCGCGCGTGGCCTGGCCCGAGCTCGAGTCCCATCCCGACCACGCGCTCGCGAAGCGGCTGCTGCCGCGCGGCTGCGGCGCGGTGTTCAGCGTCGACCTGAAGCACGACCGCGCCGGCGGGCGTCGCTTCGTCGAGAGCCTGGGCCTCTTCTCGCACCTCGCGAACGTCGGCGACGCACGCTCGCTGGTCATCCATCCCGCGTCGACCACGCACTTCCGGATGGATTCGGCCGCGCTCGCCGCGGCCGGCATCGGCGAGGCCACGCTGCGCCTGTCGATCGGGCTGGAGGACGTCGACGACCTGATCGACGACCTGAAACGCGGCTTCCGCGCCGCGGCCAAGGGCTGAGGGAGCGCACGCCATGCTGATCGACGTCGACGGCCGCCGCGCCTACGCCTACACCGGCGGCAAGCCCTTCGATCCCGCGAAGCCGGTGGTCGCGTTCGTGCACGGCGCGCAGCACGACCACAGCGTCTGGATCCTGCAGACCCGGCATCTCGCCCACCACGGCTGGTCGGTGCTCGCCTTCGATCTGCCCGGCCACGGCCGCAGCGAGGGGCCGCCGCTGGCCGACGTCGAATCGATGGCCGCGTGGACGCTGCGCGCGATCGAGGCGGCGGGCGCGACCCGCGCGGCGATCGTCGGCCACAGCATGGGCTCGCTGATCGCACTGGAGGCCGCCGGGCGCTCGCCCGAGGCGGTGACCGGCATCGCGCTGGTGGGCACGGCGTTCCCGATGAAGGTCTCCGACGTGCTGCTGAACGCCGCGCGCGACGACGAGCCGGCGGCCTTCGACATGATCAACCAGTGGTCCCACGCGAAGCTCGTGCACCGGCCCGGCACCCCGGGGCCCGGCTTCTCGGTCTACGTGCAGAACCTGCGGCTGATGGAACGACAGCCGAAGGGCGTACTGCTGAACGACTTCGCCGCCTGCAACGCCTACGCGGCGGGGCTGGACCGTGCGAAGGCCCTCGCCTGCCCGGCGCTGTTCGTGCTCGGCGAGCGCGACATGATGACGCCGCCGAAGGCCGCGGCCGGACTCGCGTCGGCGATCGCCGGCTCGACCGTGGTCCGCGTGCCGGGCAGCGGCCACGCGATCCAGACCGAGGCGCCCGACGCGCTGCGCGAAGCCCTCGACGGCTGGCTGCGGACCGCCGTGCTCGACCGGGCGAAGACCGCGACGTAGCATCGGCCGCGAGGTCCCGCGACGAGACCGACACGGAGACGACCATGGCCACCCCGCATCCCGGCGACGCGACGCCGCGCTTCGCGTCCTTCGCCGAGTTCTACCCGTTCTACCTGGGCGAACACGCCAACCGCACCTGCCGACGGCTGCACTTCGTGGGCTCGTCGCTGGGGCTCGCGTGCCTCGCGATGCTGGTCGTGACCGGGCATCCCGCGTGGCTGCTCGCCGGCCTGGTCGCCGGCTACGCGTGTGCGTGGATCGGGCACTACGTGTTCGAGAAGAACCGGCCGGCCACCTTCCGCTACCCGCTCTGGAGCTTCGTGGGCGACTGGCGGATGTTCGGCGAGATGCTGACGGGGCGCATCCGGTTCTGAGCCGGCGGGCCGGCGAGGCGGCCTCGGTCGGTCGCGGCCGCGCCGGCGCCCCGGGCGGCGGGCGTGCGGCGCGGGTCGATCAGCCGGCGCTCGGGGGCGCGGCCAGCACCTCGCCGATCGGCCGGGACAGCAGCGCGCCGCCCGGATCGACGCCCGCTTCGCCGCCACCGTCACGCCGGAGGGCCGGACGCCGATCGGGTGCGCCCCGCCAGACCCGGTCGAACACCGGCTTCAGCGTCCGCGACGGCAGCTCGGCCGACGGCAGCCACCACTCGTCCCAGACGCCCGCCGGACCACCGTCGGCGGAGACCGGCCAGACGCGCACGATGTAGCCGTGCGCCGCCAGCAGCGACGCGACCCGGTCCGCGACGATCGGGTCGCCGCCGAAGTCCGCGAGGAACCGGGCGCTGGGCACCCGCTGGGGCGCCGCGCGGACGATCTCGGTCAGCACGCGCACCACCCGGTCGAACTCGGCGGCGGGCGTCGGCGCGCGCGGCGCGTCGAAGCGCAGGCCCCACTGCGGCAGGTTCGCGGCGACCAGCGCGCCGACGAGCACGCTCATCCAGATCGCGAACAGCCACAGCAACAGCAGCGGCAGCGCGGCGAAGGCGCCGTACACGACCGTGTAGCTGGGAAAGCGCGCGATGTAGACCCCGAGCAGCCGCCGCAGCGCCTCGACCAGCGCCGCCGCGACCAGCGCGCCCAGCAGCGCATGCGACCAGCGCACCCGCGCGTTCGGCGCGAGCCGATAGACCAGGGTGAGGCCGGTCACGCCGAGCGCGATCGGCAGCATCCGGGCGAGGATCTCGACCATCAGCGCCCGGTCGCCGAGCTGCTCGACGACGCGCAGCTGCAGCCCCAGCGCCAGCCCGAGCAGCACCGGGCCGAGGGTCAGCACCCCCCAGTAGAGCGCGAGCCGCTGCGCGAGCGGCCGCGCGCGCGGCGCGCGCCAGATGTCGTTGAGGGTGCGGTCGATGGTCAGCATCGCCGACAGCGCGGTGGCGAGGAAGATCACCGTGCCGAGCGCGGACAGTTGCTCGGCCGAGCCCACGAAGGACTCGATGTAGCCGACGACGGTCTCGCTGAACGACGGCAGGAAGAGGTTCTCGGCGACGAAGCGCTGGACGTTGGCGCGCATGACGCCGAACGCGGGCAGCGCGGCGAGCACCAGCAGGCCCGCGGCCGCCATCGGCACGACGGCCATCAGCGTCAGCAGCGTGAGGCTCGAGGCGGTCTGCTGCAGCCTGAGCTCGCCGGCCTGGCGCAGCATCGAGGCGAGCATCTGCCGCAGCCGGGCGGCGGTGTCGGGCATCGGGCGCATGATACCTTCGGCCCGATGGACCCGACCGCCCTCCCCCGCCGCGTCGTCGTCGCCTCGTTCGCGGCGCTCGTGGTGCTCGCCGTCCTCTGGGAGACGGTGCTCGCGCCGCTGCGGCCGGGCGGCTCGCTGCTCGCGCTGAAGGCGGTGCCGCTCGCGCTCGCGCTGCCCGGACTCGCCCGCGGCCGCGTGCGTGTCTTCCAGTGGTGGTCGATGGGCGTGCTGGCGTACCTCGCCGAGGGCGTGGTCCGCGGGATGACCGACGCGGATCCGACGAGCCGCCTGCTCGGATGGATCGAGTGCGGCCTCGCCACGCTGGCCTGGTTCGCGATCCTCGCCACGGTGCGCGCGGCACGCCAGCAGGCTCAGGGGGCGTCGGCGGCAGGCTGACGGCGGCGTCCGGCGGTTCGGGCCGCGGCGTCCGGCGACGCCGGACGCGATGCCCGCCGGGCTCAGGAAGCGATGCCCGCCGGCTCAGGACGCGGCCGCCGCCTCGCCGCGGCGCGCCGCGGCCTCCACCTCGGCGAGCGCACGCGCGAGCAGGCGTTCGTCGGCGCCGGCGAGCAGCGTCGAGTCCGACAGCGTGCGCCGCCACGACCGCGCGCCGGGCCGCCCGTGGTACAGGCCGAGCATGTGGCGCACGATCGAACGCAGCGGCACGCCGCGCGTCCGCATCGCGGCGGCGTAGTCGATCATCCGCTCCACGACCTCGGCACGCGTCGGGGGCGCGGCTGTCTCGCCGTACACCTGGGCGTCGACCCCGGCCAGCAGCCACGGATCGTGGTAGGCCGCCCGCCCGAGCATGACACCGTCCAGGCCACGGCCGGCCTCGACCGCCGCCTCGACCGACGCGATGCCGCCGTTGAGCACGATCACCGCGTCGGGGAAGTCCGCCTTCAGCCGCAGCGCGATCTCCGGCCGCAGCGGCGGGATCTCGCGGTTCTCCTTCGGGCTCAGTCCGTCGAGCCACGCGTTGCGGGCGTGGACGACGAACACGCGGCAACCCGCATCGAACAGCGTGCCGACGAAGTCGCGCACGAACGCGTACGACTCGTCGCGGCCGAGGCCGATGCGGTGCTTGACCGTCACCGGCACCGCCACCGCGTCGCGCATCGCCTTCACGCAGTCGGCGACCAGCGCCGGCTCGGCCATCAGGCAGGCGCCGAACGCGCCGCGCTGCACACGTTCGCTCGGACAGCCGCAGTTGAGGTTGATCTCGGCGTACCCGAAGCGCTCTCCGATCCGCGCGGCCGCGGCCAGCGCGTCGGGCTCGCTGCCGCCCAGCTGCAGCGCCACCGGCTGCTCGGCGGGATCGAAGCCGAGCAGGCGCTCGAGGTCGCCGTGCAGCACCGCGCCGGTGGTGACCATCTCGGTGTAGAGACGCGCGCGTCGCGACAGCCGGCGATGGAACGACCGGCAGTGGCGGTCGGTCCAGTCCATCATCGGCGCGACGCTGAAGCGCCAGTCGTCGAGGCCGGCGGGGCGCGCGTGCGGGAGGTCGGGAGGCATCGGGCGACGGATCCGGGGAAGGCGCGCGTCGCCCCCGGGGGCCCGCGCGGGCGGCGCCGATGGTACCCGCATCGGACAAAAGTCTTAGCGCCCGCGGCGCCGGCCCCGTTGACGACGCGGAATCATCGAGACGATAGTCGTGACGAAACGGTGAGAGGCCGACTTGGAGGAGACATGCGCGTCCTGATCGTCGACGATCATCCGCTCGTCAGAGGCGGCGTCGTCGTCCAGCTCCGTGAGACCTGGGGCACACCCGGCATCGAGCAGGCGGACAGCCTGGCCGAGGGCCTGAGGGTGCTGACCTCGGCCGCGCGGATCGACCTGGTGCTGCTCGACCTGAACCTGCCGGACACCGTCGGCACGTCGGGCATCGAGACCCTGCGCCAGCGGTTCCCTCGCGTGCCGGTGATGGTGCTGTCGGGCTCGACCGACCGCGCGACGATCGACCGCTGCCTGCGTGCCGGCGCCAGCGGCTTCCTGCCGAAGACCGCCTCCGGCGAGCGTCTCGGCACCGCGGTGCGCGCGATCGCCGGCGGCGGCATCTACGTCCCGCGCGACGCCGAGGGCGGCGTGCCGCGGACCTGGGGCGTGTCGGCCGCGCCCACCGCCACCGACCTGCGGCAGCTCGGCCTGACCGACCGGCAGACCGACGTGCTGCGGCTGATCATGCGCGGTCTGCCGAACAAGCTGATCGGCCGGCAGCTGCAACTCGCCGAAGGGACGGTGAAGGTGCACGTCAGCGCGGTCCTGCGTGCGCTCGGCGCCCGCAACCGGACGCAGGCGGTGCTGGCGGCGAACCGCCTGGGACTGCGCGCCGACTGACGCCGCCGGGTGCCGCGGACGGACGCGGCGCCACGATCGGCCCGGCACGGATGGGGTCGGTTCGACCCGCCGGCCGACGGGCTCAGCGGGCGGCCGGCGGCGCGTTCCAGCGGAAGGTCGAGCGCGGCGGCAGCGCGAAGCCCCCGGCGAGCGATTCGCCGATCCGCAGTCCCTCGTTCCACTTCACCATCCGCTCGGAGCGCGCGAACGAGCCGACCTTCAGCTGCGCCGCGCCCCAACCCACCGCGAGATGCACGATCGTCGTGTCCTCGGTCTCGCCGGACCGTGCCGAGACGATCGCGTCCCAGCCCAGCGCGCGCGACGCCTCGAACGCGGCGCGGGTCTCGGTCAGCGTGCCGGCCTGGTTGGGCTTGATGAGCGCGGTGTTGCCGGCGCCGCGCGCGGCGTGTGCGCGGATGCGGTCGGCGCTGGTGACCACCGCGTCGTCGAGCACGACCTGAACGTGCGGACCGGCCGCCGCGGTGAACGCCGCGAGGCCCTCGGGATCGTCCTCGGCGAGCGGGTCCTCGATCGACACGACCGGCCAGCGGCGCAACCAGCCGAGCAGCAGCTCGGCGAGCTCGGCCGAGGCCAGCTCGCGCGGCGCGCCGCCCGCGCGTGCCATCCGGTAGCGGCCGCCGCGGCCGAAGTTGCTGGCGGCCACGTCGAGCGAGATCGCGACGTCCTCGCCGGGGCGCAGGCCGGCGGCCTCGATCGCGCGGGTCAGCGTCTCCAGCGCCTGTTCGTTGTCGTCGAACGCGGGCCAGAAGCCGCCTTCGTCGGCCACGCCCTGCAGGCGCCCCGCCTCCGCCAGCAGCCGTCCGGCAGCGCGGTACACCTCGGCAGTGTGGTCGAGCGCGGTCCGCCAGTCGTCGGCCCCGACGGCCACCACCATGAAGTCCTGCAGGTCGAGCCGGCCCCCCGCGTGGGCGCCGCCGCCGAAGATCTGGATCTCGGGCAGCGGCAGCACGGCCGGACGGCCGTCGGCGAGCCAGGCCCAGAGCGGCCGCCCCGCGGCGGCGGCGGCGGCGTGGGCCACGGCCATCGAGGTGGCGACCAGCGCGTTGCCGCCGAGACGCGCGCGGTTCGGCGTGCCGTCGAGCTCGACCAGGGCGGCGTCGATGCCGGCCTGGTCGGCGACGTCGCGGCCGATCAGGGCGGGGGCGATCTCGGCCTCGA
>JBAXJZ010000091.1:0-10630 GCA_037137595.1 Burkholderiales bacterium
CGACATCAGCTCGACGTAGCGCGACGCGGGCCAGCCCGGACCGCGCACCGGCAGGCCGGCCGCGGCGACCACCTCGCGCAGCCGCGCGCTCGTCGCCGCGTCGACCAGGCCGAGGCGGCACGACAGGTCGGCCGCCATCACCATGCCCGCGCCCACCGCCTCGCCGTGCAGCCATTCGCCGTAGCCCAGGCCGGCCTCGATCGCGTGGCCGAAGGTGTGCCCGAAGTTGAGGATGGCACGCAGCCCGCCCTCGCGCTCGTCGCGCTCGACGACCGAGGCCTTGATCTCGCACGAGCGCGCGACCGCGTCGGCGAGCGCGGCCGGGTCCTTCGCGCGCAGCGCGGGCAGCGCGGCGGCGACCGCGTCGAAGTAGGCCGCGTCGGCGATCGCGCCGTGCTTCACCACCTCGGCGAGTCCGGCCGACAGCTCGCGATCCGGCAGCGTGGCCAGCGTGTCGACGTCGATCACCACGAGCCGCGGCTGGTGGAACGACCCGATCATGTTCTTGCCGAGCGGATGGTTGATGCCGGTCTTGCCGCCGACCGACGAATCCACCTGGGCGAGCAGCGTGGTCGGCACCTGCACGAAGTCGATGCCGCGCTGGTAGACCGCCGCCGCGAAGCCGGCCATGTCGCCGACCACGCCGCCGCCCACCGCGACGATCAGCGCGTCGCGGTCGAAACGCGCGGCCAGCAGCGCGTCGAAGATGCGGTTCAGCGTGTCCCAGGTCTTGTGGGTCTCGCCGGCCGGCAGCACCACGGTCTCGAGCGCGGCCGCGTGCGGGCGCAGGCCCTCGGCGACGCGGGCCGCGTGCAGCGCGGCGACGTTCGAGTCGGTGACGACCGCGACCATCCTCCCGCTCGCGAGCCCGGCGAG
This sequence comes from Burkholderiales bacterium, assembly GCA_037137595.1. Taxonomy (GTDB): domain Bacteria; phylum Pseudomonadota; class Gammaproteobacteria; order Burkholderiales; family Burkholderiaceae_E; genus UBA4615. Next base: position 877 of record JBAXJZ010000091.1, read on the forward strand.
CGCATCGTTGTTCGCGAGCAGGCCGCTGCCGACCTGGATCGGGTACGAGCGGTCGCCGAGCTGGACCTGGACGTTACGCATCGGGCGGCGGGGCGATCGGAGCGGGCGCGGACGGCGTCCGCGAGAGACGGGCGAGGATAGCATCGACGACCTGCTCGACCGGCTGGCGCCCGGTGTCCACCGTGACGTGCGCGACCTCGCGGTAGAGCGGGTCGCGTGCGGCGACCAGCTGCTCGATCCGCGCACGCGGATCGGCCGTGCGCAGCAGCGGCCGGACCTTGTCGCGCCGCAGCCGGTGCCAGAGGTCGCCGACCGATGCGCGCAGGTAGACCACGCGACCACGCGCGGCCAGCACCTCGCGGTTCGCGGGGTCGAGCACCGCGCCGCCGCCGGTGGCGAACACCGTCGCCTCCCGCCGGGTCAGCTCGTCGATCAGCGCGGCCTCGCGGCGACGGAAGCCGGCCTCGCCCTCGAGTTCGAAGATGGTCTGGACCGGCACGCCCAGCCGCGCCTCGAGTTCCTTGTCCGCGTCGACGAAGGGCCAGCCCAGCCGGCGGGCGAGCCGCTTGCCGACGGTGGTCTTGCCGGCACCCATCATGCCGACGAGGAAGATCGGCGGCCGGTCGCCAGGGCCTTCGCGCGGGGCAGGGATGGGGTCCAATCGGGCGGACGTCGGGCGGGGTGCGGCTGCGGACTGTACCGCAGTTCCGTCCCCGCGCCGCCCGGTGCCGACGGTCAGTTGGGGTTCACGCAGGAGAGCGCCGGGATGGCCCGATAGACGTTGGCCGTGTCCAGGTTCGAATCGAGGACGAGGAACGTCCCGTACGGGCTCTGCTGCCCGGGCGGCGGCGTGGTCTCGGACGTGAAGTCGTCGGTCGCGCCCACCAGCAGGAACGTGGTGGTGGCACGCCCCTGCGAGCCGCCCACCTGGGCCGAGACCTGGACGTCGTACTCGGCCCAGTAGGCGAAGCTGCGGGCGTAGGTGACGGTCACCTTCACGCTGCCGGTGTCGTCGGTACGGACCGATTCGTTCAGCCGCGGGCGGGCCGCCGCCACCTGACCGGGCCACAGGCGGGCGTCCCCGTTCGTGTCCTCGGTCCCGCCGGTCGGGCCACCGGTGGGATCGATCGTGCCGTCGAAGTTCCGGTCCTCGTTCGCACACTGGACGCTCATGGCCACGTACTGCACCGGGTTCGTGCCGGCGATCGGACGCGGCGAGTTCGTCCAGAACCGGCCGTTGTACCAGTGCGTGCCCTTGTAATAGAACCTCGGCAGCAGACGCACGGTGACCGGCACGTCCTTGACCGCGACGCCCGCGCTGTCGGTCACGCGGACGTTGAAGTCCTTCTGGTAGGTCGTGGAGTCGCCGGTGGGGGTGAGCGTGTTGCCGGTGCCGATCGACACGAAGAGCGGGCTGCCGGCGACGGTGAGGGTCGTGGTCCTCCTCGTGGTCACGCCCTCGACGGACGCCTCGATGACGACCTGGTCGGTACCGCTCTCCCGGTCGCCGGCGACGTAGGTGGTCGAGGCGAAGCCGTCGGTGCCGGTCGTCACGCCACCGGAGAGCAGCGAGCCGCCGCTCGGATCGTTGTTCAGCGTGAACCGGACGAACGCGCCGGTGACCGGGTTGCGGTTCGGCGAGTTGTCGTAGACCCGGACCCGGATCTCGGAGCGCTGCGTGCCGCCGCCGGGCACGTTCAGCGAGACCGCGTTGGGGTTCGCCTGGACGTCGAAGTCGCTCGGCTGCCGCGCGACGAAGATCGTGTTGAGCTGACCGCGCAGGCCCTTGCCGTCGAACAGACCCGTGGCGGGGTTGCGCACTTCCGCGGTGACCAGCACCTGACCGACCGAATTGCCGGGCAGCAGGTCGACCGCCGCGTTGCCGCTCGAGTCCGTGCGGACCGGCATGGCGGTGACGATGGTGCCGCGCGTCGTCGTGACGTTCACGTCCTTGTTGGCGATGTCGCCGTTCGGCCGGCTCAGCCGGATCGAGACCCGCTGCGCGACGACCGGCTTGTCGATCGAGATCATCTGCGGACCGGAGACCTGCAGCGTCTCGGTCACCGTCGGATCGGCGATCTGCAGCGAGACCGTCCCGGCGGGGTTCGGCTTCACGCGCGGCGCGTCGACGCTGATGATCTCGTTGTTCCCCGCCTTGGTGACGGTGAAGCTGACCTCGACCTTGCCCTTCACGTCGGTCCGCGCGCTCGCCGGCACGGGGTTGCCCAGCGCCGAGGAGAAGGTGACCGTCTCGTTCGCGAGCGGCTGCTGCAGGTCGTCCTCGAGCTGGGCGGTGATCTTGACCGTGTCGCCGATCACCAGCGCGGACTTGTCCGCGTTCGCGGTCAGGCGCGTGCCGGTGACCTGCACGGTCATCTCGGACCTCAGCCCGCCGACCGTCGCGACGAGCTTGATCGACCGGTTGGCGCGGTCGCCCGCCGTGATCCCGAGCTTGCCGGTCACCACGCCCTGGCCGTTGGTGGCCACGGTGTTGGTGGTGACGAGGCCGCTGTCGGACGACAGCGACACCAGCTGGCCGGGCACCGGCCGGTTGCCGGCGTCCTTGACGAGGATCTGCAGCGCGGTCTCGTCGGCGCCCGACGAGCGCAGCGAGCTCTTGTCGGCGTAGATCTCGACCGCGACCGGAGGGGTGCCACCCGCCGTCGAGGAGCCGCCGCCGGCGCCGGCGCCCTGGCCGCCGCAGCCCGCGAGGCCGGCGACGACACACAGCGCGGCGGCCCAGCCGAGCGCGACGACGCGACGTGCGGCGGGAAGACTGGAGAGGATGTTCGCCATGGTTGTACGGTTGCTCACGTGTCAGCGCGCCGCGCTGGTGGCCAGTTCGGTGACCACCCGCGGCGTCAGGAACACCAGCAGTTCGGTGCGGTCGCTCGTGCGCGAGCGGTTCTTGAACAGGTTGCCGAGGTACGGGATGTCGCCCAGCACCGGGACCTTGTTGACCCGGGTGCGCTCGAACTGCTCGTAGATGCCACCGATGACCACCGTGCCGCCGTTCTCGACGAGCACCTCGGTGTTCACCGAACGGGTGTCGATCGCGAAGCCGGCAGGGGTCAGCTGGCCGACCGCGTCGCGGTTGACCTGCACCTTCATGATCACGTTGCCTTCGGGCGTGATCTGCGGAACCACCTCGAGCTTCAGGTTCGCCTTGCGGAAGGTCACCGAGGTGGCGCCGCTCGAGGTCGCCGTCTGGTAGGGCAGCTCGGTGCCCTGCTCGATGATCGCCTTGCCCTGGTCGGAGGTCAGCACCCGCGGGCTCGAGACCACCTTGCCGCGCTGCTCGGCCTCGAGCGCCGAGATCTCCAGGTTCACGAACCGGGTCAGCGACGACCCGAACAGGCTGACCGCGAAGCTGGCCGCGTTCACGCCCGAGATGCCGCTGGCCGGCAGGTTGACGAAGTTGGTGTTGTTGAGCGCCGTCGCCTGGCCGAGACCCTGCGCGCTCTGGCCGCTCAGGCCGGAGCCGAGCTGCGAGGAGAGGTCCGCCACGCCCTGCAGGTTGCCGGCGACGGTGCTGTAGGCGCCGCTGCCGAGCAGCGGCGTGCCGGCGCCGTAGACCGGGATGTTGATCGCGGTGGGCGTGCCGGTGACCGGGTCGATGGTCGAGCCGGTCCGGTAGACCGTGCTGCGGATGTCGTTGAAGCCGAGCTTCACGCCGAGGTTCCGCGAGAAGCGGTCGTCCGCCTCGACGATCCGCGCCTCGATCAGCACCTGCCGCACCGGAACGTCGAGCTGCTGGATGATCCGGCGGACCTCCTCCAGGCGCGACGAGGTGTCGCGCACGAACACCTTGTTCGTGCGGATGTCGGGCACCGCACTGCCGCTCTTCGAGAGCACGCGCTGCTTGTCGTCGCCGAGCATCCTCGCAACCGACTCGGCCTTCTGGTAGTTCAGCTGGAAGGTCTCGAGGCGGCTCGGCTCGATCTCGGAGATCTGCTGCTTCGACTCCAGCTCGATCTTCTCCTGCGTGGCGAGTTCCTCACGCGGCGCGACGAGGATCACGTTGCCGTTCTTGCGCATGTCGAGGTTCTTCGACTGCAGCACGATGTCGAGCGCCTGGTCCCAGGGCACGTCCTTCAGGCGCAGCGTGATGCTGCCGGCCACCGAATCGCGCACCACGATGTTCAGGTTGGTGAAGTCGGCGATGACCTGCAGCAGCGCGCGGACGTCGACGTTCTGGAAGTTGAGCGACAGGCGGTCGCCGCGGTAGCCGCCGCGCGTGCCCTGGATCAGCTTGCTCGGATCCTCCTTGAACGACTTCACCTCGACGACGAACTGCGTGTCGCTCTGGTAGGCGTTGTGCTCCCACAGCCCGGTCGGCTCGATCACCATCCGGACGTTGTCGCCGTTCTGGGTCGTGCGGACCGCGCGCACCGGCGTGCCGAAGTCGGCCACGTCGAGGCGGCGACGGAGGTTCTCGGGCAGGCGCGTCTTCAGGAAGTCGACGACGATGGTCTGGCCCTGCTGGCGCACGTCGACGCCGGTCTGCGGGTTCGACAGCTCGACCACGACGCGGCCCTCGCCGTCCTTGCCGCGGCGGAAGTCGATGTCGCGCAGCGACTGCGAGCTCGCGCCCTCGGGCTTGTTGAACACGAACGCCTGGGTGGACGGCGGCGCCACGGCCGACACGGTGACGCCGCTGATCGGCTCGAGCGTGACGACCACGGTCTTGCCGTCGATCGTGGCGCTGTGCGTGACCGGACGGCGCAGGTTCATCACCACGCGGGTGCGGCTCGCGGCCTGCACGACGTTGACGCTGCGCGCTTCGCCCTGCGCGAACTCGATCGGCTGCGTCGGGACCGCGTTGGCGGTGTCGGCGAAGTCGAGCGCGAGGCGAGGCGGGTTGGCGACGGTGAAGCTCGGCGGCACCGCGGCCGGTGCGTTCTTCATCTGGATGCGGACCGTGGTCGAGCCACCCTGCATCGACATCGAGACCGACTCGATCGCGTTCGCCTGGGCGTTCGCGGCGCGACCGAAGGCCAGCAGCGCGAGCGCGACGAACAGTGTCGCGAAGAGGGCGAGGCCCCGGTTGCGGCCGAAGCCCTGGCTCGCCGCCCGTGCTCGGACGTCCGTCATTTTCCGCTCTCCTGGACCTGCAGCCTCAGCGCAGTGTCTCGTTCGATCCAGTCGCCGGCGGCGTCCTGGACGATCTCCTTGATCGCGACCTCGTCTTCCGACACCCGGATGACGCGGCCGAAGTTCTGACCGACGTAGTTGCCCACGCGAACCTGGTACAGCATCCGGTCCCCCTGGACGAGGGCGACGACCTGCCCCCCGCGGACGAGGTTGCCGACCATCTTCAGGCTGTCGAGGGGGAACGCCTCGAGCACCTCGCGCGCGCGGTTGGCGTCGGGTCGCAGCGAACCGGCTTCGCGCGCCAGGGTGGGCATCCCGACCTTCAGCTTCTGCAGGCTGAACGGATCGATGCCGCCGGCGGACGCGTAGCGATAGGGCTCGAAGGACTTCGGCTCGGGAAGGGTCTCGCGGATCACCGCGGTCTCCTTCCGGGTCTGTTCCATCCAGTCGCGCAGTTCGCCCGGCTCCTCGTCGCAGCCGGCGAGAAGCAGGCCGAGGCCCGCGAGGGCCAGCACCTTCAGCATGCGATCGGCGCGGTTCGGTCTCATTTCGCCCCCGGCTTGCCCTTGGGCGCCGCGGCGCGCGCCTGCTGGATCTCGTCGCTGTCGAGGTAGCGGAAGGTCTTCGCGACCGCGTCCATCCCCAGCGTCGCGGACTTGTCCACCGGCTGGATCTGGATGTTGTTCAGCGTGACGATCCGCGCGAGATTCGCGATGTCGCTCGCGAACGCGCCGAGGTCGTGGTAGTTGCCCACCACGCGCACCGTGATCGGCAGCTCCGCGTAGTACTCCTTGACGATCGTCTGGCCCGGCTTGAACAGCATCAGCTGCGCGCCGCGGCCGACACCGGCCTGGTTGATGTCCGACAGCAGCGCATCCATCTCCGCCTTGCTCGGCAACTGCTTCTCGAGCAGGCTCACGTACTGACCGACCTGCTCCTTCTGCTTGCGCAGGATCGGCAGGTTGACGGCCTGCTTCAGCTTGTCCTTGTACGAGGTCTTGAGCGTCTCTTCGGTGACGCGCAGCGCGTCGAGTTCCTCGAAGAGCCCGCGCCAGTAGAGCGCCCAGCCGCCGGCGACGATGGCTGCGAACACCGCGCACAGCAGCGCGGCACGCGGAAACGCCGGCCACAGGCCGGCGTGCTTGCCCTTGAGCCCCTGGAACTGCTGGGACAGGGCGGCGAAGTCGATGTTGATCGCGAGAGCCATGGTCCGTCGTGTCCGTCAGCGCGCGCCGCCCTGGGCCACCGCGGCCTGGGGGCGGGGCGCGTTCGCCGCCTTCTGCGCGTCGGCCGGCCCGCTGCGGCGCATCAGCACGTTCAGCGAGAACTCGTACGACTTGCGCGGCTCGCGCGAACCGGCCAGCGGCGGCAGCGCGATCTCCTTGATCTCGCCGAGCTCGGGCCGCTCGAGCAGCGGGCTGCGCTCGGCGAGGTTGCGCAGCATCTCGGCGACGCGCTCGTTCGTCTGCGCGTGACCCACGAGACCGACACGCGTGTCGTCCTGCCGGATCTGCCGCAGGTAGACGCCGTCCGGCGTGAGCCGCACCAGCTCGTCGAGCAGGCGCACCGGCGCGGTCCGGTCGCTCTGCAGGTTCTCGACGGCCTGCTGGCGCGCCTTCAGCGCGGCGATCTCCTCGCGCAGCGTCTTGATCTGCGAGATCTCGGCCTCGAGCTTCTCGTTCTCGCGCTTGATGTAATCGTTGCGCCACTGCTGGCCGGAGATCTGCTGGTTGATCGCGAAGCCGCCGGCCATCACGGCGGCCGCAGCGGCGATCCCCACCAGACCGGCGACGTTGACGAATTCCTTCTTGCGCTGCTCGCGCTTGAGCTCGCGATGCGGCAGCAGGTTGATGCGGATCGGCGCCAGTCGGGCGACGGTCTGCGAGTCGTCGATGATCTCGGTGGCCGGCGCGAGCCCGACCGGACCGAGGCGGGCGCCCGCGCTCATTCGTCGAACCTCCGCATCGCCAGCCCGCAGCCCACCATCAGCGCCGGCGCGTCGATGCGCAGCTGCCGCTCGCGGATGCCGCCGGCGACCTCCATCCCCTGGAACGGGCTCATGATCTCCGTCGGGACCTGCGTGCGCTCGGCGACCGCCTCGGCGAGGCCGGGGGTGACCGCGCAGCCGCCGGCCAGGAAGATCCGGTCGACGCGCGCGTGCGGCGTCGACGTGAAGAAGAACTGGAGCGACCGCGCGACCTCGGTCGCGCCCTGCTCGACGAAGGGGGTCAGCAGCTCGGAGCCGTAGTTGTCGGGCAGGTCGCCGCTCTTCTTCTTGAGCTCCGCCTCCTCGAGCGTCAGGCCGTACAGACGGACGATGTCCTGGGTGAGCTGGCTGCCGCCGAACGTCTGATCGCGCTCGAAGATGGTCTGGCCGTTGAGGACGACGGTGAGGTTGGTCGTGTTCTGGCCGATGTCGAAGACGGCGAGGATCATCCCGTCGCCCTCGTTCGGCAGGTAGCGGGTCACGTGGTCGATCGAGGCGCGCGCCGCGTAGGGCTCGACGTCGATCACCACCGGCCGCAGGCCCGCCATCTCGGCGATCGCCACGCGGTCCTCGACCTTCTCCTTGCGCGAGGCCGCCAGCAGCACCTCGACGTCCTCGTCGGAGGCCGGCGACGGCCCCAGCACCTGGAAGTCGAGGTTGACCTCGTCGATCGAGAACGGGATGTACTGGCTCGCCTCGTTCTCGACCTGCAGTTCGTAGCTCTCCTCGTCCTGCCCGGCGGGCAGGGTGATCCGCTTGGCGATCACCGCGGACGAGGGCAGCGCCAGCGCCGCCAGCCGGGTCTTGGCCCCGACCCGGCGGATCGCCCGCAACAGGGCGTCGGCCACCGCCTCGGGCTTCTCGACGTTGCCGTCGACGATCGCGCCGCGCTCGATCGGCTCGATCGCGTAGCGCTCCAGGCGCATCCGGGCCTTGCCGCCGGGCACCAGCTCGACGAGCTTGACGTTGGACGCGCTGATGTCGATCCCCAGAAGGGGCGGCGTCCCACGCTTGAAGAGGCTCTGGAGGCTGATTGCCACGATTTACCCGTCTAAAAACTATTATGAAACAGTTATTTAGAGTTGTTTTCGAGAAACGACATGAGATGTTAGCGACACCTCTGGGACACTGTAAAGGTTTTGTGCGTGTGCGGAATATCACACTCGGCCCGCCCGTCGACCCGCACGACCCACTCGTCCCCCTGCCCCGTCCGAGGGGTCGCCCGACCGGAGCGGTCGCGGTTCCGGCCCGCCCGGGACGGCGGGTCGGGGGGCGGGCCGCGCTATGATCGGCATCCGTCAGCCCCTCCCCCCTGCCCAGTCATGTCGTCAGTGCGCGCCCGCGTCGCGCCGATCGGAAGTTCGCGGCGCGAACGGGGATTCGGCGTCCTGACCCTGCTGACCGTGCTGGTCGCGGTGCCCGTGGCGCTCGCCCTCGCGGCGGTCCTGACCCTCGGGCTGTCCGCGATTCTCGCCGCCGACCGGCTGCCCTCGCTCGACGTGCTGACCGACTACCGACCGAAGGTGCCGCTGCGCATCTGGACGGCGGACGGCGTCCTGATCGGCGAGTTCGGCGAGGAGCGCCGAAGCGTGGTGCGGATCGAGGACGTGCCCTCGGTGATGAAGCACGCGATCCTCGCCGCCGAGGACGACCGCTTCTTCGAGCACAGCGGGGTGGACGTGCTGGGCATCGTCCGCGCGGCCTTCGCGAACGTGGCCGCCGGCGGCAAGACGCAGGGCGCCTCCACCATCACGATGCAGCTCGCTCGGAACTTCTTCCTGTCGAACGAGCGCAGCTACACCCGCAAGATCTACGAGATCCTGCTCGCGCTGAAGATCGAGAGCACGCTCACCAAGGAACAGATCCTCGAGATCTACCTGAACCAGATCTTCCTCGGTCAGCGGGCCTACGGCTTCGCGTCGGCCGCGCAGATCTACTACGGCAAGCCGCTGGCCAAGATCAGCGCCGCCGAGGCCGCGATGCTGGCGGGCCTGCCGAAGGCGCCGTCGGCCTACAACCCGGTGGTGAACCCCAAGCGCGCCCGGATCCGCCAGCAGTACGTGCTCGGGCGGATGCGCTCGCTCGGCCACCTGACCGAGGAGCAGTACCAGGCGGCGCTGAAGGAGGAGCTGCGCCTGCAGCCCGACCGCGGCGACTTCGCGGTGCGCGCGCCCTACGTCGCCGAGATGGCGCGGATGCTCGCCTACGAACAGTTCCGCGAGGAGACCTACGTCGCCGGGCTGAACGTCTACACGACCGTGCTGGCCGAGGATCAGCGCGCGGCCAACGCCGCCGTGCGCCAGGGCGTGCTCGACTATGACCGGCGCTACGGCTTCCGCGGCCCCGAGGCGCAGGTCGAGCTGCCAGCCGACCCGCAGCGGCGCGACGAGAAGATCGAGGAGGCGCTGCTCGAGGCCGGCGACATCGACGACTTCCTGCCGGCGGTGGTGACCGCGGTCGACGCCAAGGCGATCCGGGTCGCGCGCAGCCGCGGCCAGTCGATCGAGATCACCGGCGACGGGCTGAAGTTCGTCCAGCCGTGGCTGTCGGACAAGGCGCCGGCCAACCGGCGCCTGAAGCCGGGCATGGTGATCCGCGTCACCGAGGGGCCGAAGGGCTGGGAGGTCACGCAGGTGCCCGAGGTGCAGGCGGCCTTCGTCGCGGCCAACACCG
>JBAXJZ010000092.1:0-10614 GCA_037137595.1 Burkholderiales bacterium
CGCCGGCCGGTCATCGTCGCGCTCGCGGCTGCGGCGCGGCCGTTCGGCCTCGCCCTCGCCGTCGCCGCGCGCCGGACGCTCGCCGCGCTCGGGCCGCTCGCCGCGTTCCGGACGCTCGCTGCGGCCCTCGCGGCGCATTCCGGGGGGCGCCGCGTCGACCGCCAGCTCCTCGGCCGGCAGCTTGCGCTTGGTGAGCTTCTCGATGTCCGCCAGCAGGCGTTCGTCGTTGCTGCCGCTCATCAGCGAGACCGCGATGCCGGACGCGCCGGCCCGGCCGGTGCGGCCGATCCGGTGGACGTAGTCCTCGGGCGAATACGGCAGGTCGTAGTTGATGACCGCGGGCAGCTCGGCGATGTCCAGGCCGCGGGCGGCGACGTCGGTGGCCACCAGCACGGTCACCCGCCCGGCCTTGAAGTCGTCGAGCGTCTTCAGCCGTTCCTGCTGCGACTTGTCGCCGTGGATCGCGGCCGCGTTCAGGCCGTCCTTCTCGAGCTGGCGCGCGAGGCGGCCGGCGCCGATCTTCGTATTCGAGAACACGATGACCTGAGAGATCGCGTTGTCGCGGATGATCTTCGCCACCGCCGCGCGCTTGTGCTCGGGCGTGGGCACGCGATAGACCGTCTGCGTGACGTTCTCGGCCAGCGCGTTGCGCCGCGCCACCTCGATCAGCTGCGGCGAGTTCAGGAAGCTCTCGGCCAGCTTGCGGATCTCGCCGGAGAAGGTCGCCGAGAACATCAGGTTCTGGCGGTCCTTGTTCAGCAGGTTGATGATCCGCTGGATGTCCGGCAGGAAGCCCATGTCGAGCATCCGGTCGGCCTCGTCGAGCACGAGGATCTGGACCTGCGAGAGGTTCGTGGTCCGCTGCTCGACGTGGTCCAGCAGCCGGCCCGGCGTCGCGATCAGGACCTCGCAGCCGTTGCGCAGCGCAAGCGTCTGGGGCTTCATGTCGACGCCGCCGAACACCACCGCCGAGCGCAGCGGCGTGTGCTTCGCGTAGGCGGCGACGTTTTGGTAGATCTGGTCGGCGAGCTCGCGGGTGGGCGCGAGGATCAGCGCACGCACCGGGTGCCGCGCGGGCGAGGCCGAGTGGCTGGCCAGCGGCAGCAGCCGGTGCAGGATCGGCAGCGCGAAGCCGGCGGTCTTGCCGGTGCCGGTCTGCGCCGCGCCCATCACGTCCTTGCCGGACATGACGACGGGAATCGCCTGGGCCTGGATCGGGGTGGGTTCGCGGTAGCCGAGTTCGGCCACGGCGCGCTTGATCGGCTCGGCCAGGCCGAAATCGTCGAAGGTGATGGGGGGTGTTTCGCTCATCGTGCGGGCGCCCGGGCCGTCGCGGCCATGAAGCGCCGAAAATCCACCATTTTACGCGCTTTGGCCGTCCCGGGGGCCTCGGGTCTTCCCGGGGAGGTCCGGGCCGGGGTCCGGACGGCGTCCGCGGCCGGCCGGATGGCGCCCGCCGGCGCCGGTCTGCACGGCTAGAGGAAGCGGTCGAGCAGCTTGCGGCTCGCCCGGTCCAGGCCGGCGATGTCGCGGACCAGGAACTGGATGCCGTTGCGGTCGGCGATCAGCAGCGAGGTGCGGCCGAGGCGCCGGATGTCCTCCTCGCCCTTGAGCACCAGCGAGGTCGGTCCGCGATCGGTCTCGACGGTCCAGGTGCTGGGCGTCGCGAAGCTCGAGACCGCCCGGATCGCGCGGATCTCGGGGACGAACTCGCGCGCGGCGAGGTCGGCCTCGACCAGCGCGCGCCGCGCCGCGTCGAGGTCCGCCAGGCGGTCGATCCAGGCGAGCTCGTGCCCGTCGGCGCTCACCAGCGACAGGCCCTCGTCGGGCGCGCCGATCGGGAACGCGCGCACCGGCACCACGCCCACGTGTTCCGCACCCTGCGCGTCGTGCAGCACCAGCCGCCCGAACGGATCCCGCGACAGCGCGAACTCAGCCATCGGTGTCCTCGTCGGCCGCGTCGTGCCAGTAGCGGCGCCGCATCGCGTCGGGGTTCTCGTCGCCCTGCCGCACCTGGGCCTGGTAGAGGCGGAAATAGGCGCCCTCGCGCTCCATCAGCGTCGCGTGGTCGCCCACCTCCACGACCTGGCCCTTGTCGAGCACCACCAGCCGGTTCGCCTTGCGCAGCGTGGACAGCCGGTGCGCGATCGCGATCGTCGTGCGGCCCTGCACGAGGTTGTCGAGCGCCTTCTGGATCTCCTTCTCGGTCTCGGTGTCCACCGCCGAGGTGGCCTCGTCGAGGATCAGGATCCGCGGGTCGATCAGCAGGGCACGCGCGATCGAGATCCGCTGGCGCTCGCCCCCCGACAGCGCCTGCCCGCGTTCGCCCACCAGCGAGTCGTAGCCGTGCGGCAGCCGCAGGATGAAGTCGTGCGCGTGCGCGGCGCGCGCGGCCGCGACGATCTCGGCGCGGGTCGCGTCGGGCTTGCCGTAGGCGATGTTCTCCGCGATGGTGCCGAAAAACAGGAACGGCTCCTGCAGCACCAGGCCGATGTGCCGGCGGAACTGCGCGACCGGCACGTTGCGCACGTCGACGCCGTCGATGCGGATCGTGCCGTCGGTGACGTCGTAGAAGCGGCAGATCAGGTTGACCAGCGTGCTCTTGCCCGAGCCGCTGTGGCCCACCAGGCCGATCATCTCGCCGGGCGCGATGTCGAGGTCGATGCCGCGGATGATCGCGCGATTGCCGTAGCGGAAGGCAGCGCCCTCGATCTGGATCCGGCCCTCGACCTTCGGCAGCATCACCGGGTTCGCGGGTTCGGGCACGCTCGAGACGTGGTCGAGGATGTCGAAGATGCGCTTGGCGCCGGCCGCCGCCTTCTGGGTGAACGACACGATGCGGCTCATCGAATCGAGCCGCAGGTAGAAGCGGCCGATGTAGGCCAGGAACGCGGTCAGCACGCCGACCGTGATGCGGTCGCTCGCGATCTGCCAGACGCCGAAGGCCCAGACGATCAGCAGGCCGATCTCGGTCATCAGCGTGACCGTCGGCGAGAACAGCGACCAGACGCGGTTCACGCGGTCGTTGACCTGCAGGTTGTGGCGGTTCGCCTCGCGGAAGCGCTCGGCCTCGCGCTCCTCCTGCGCGAAGGCCTTCACCACGCGGATGCCGGGGATGGTGTCGGCCAGCACCGAGGTCACCTCGGCCCAGATCCGGTCGACCTTCTCGAAGCCGGTGCGCAGCCGGTCGCGGACCAGGTGGATCAGCCAGGCGATCAGCGGCAGCGGCAGCAGCGTGACGAGCGCCAGCCACGGGTCGATCGACGCGAGGATCGCCGCGGTCATCACGATCATCAGCAAGTCGGTCGCGAAGTCCAGCAGGTGCAGCGACAGGAACAGGTTGATGCGGTCGGTCTCGGCGCCGATGCGCGCCATCAGGTCGCCGGTGCGCTTGCCGCCGAAGTACTGCAGCGACAGCGACAGCAGGTGCTCGTAGGTCTGCGTGCGCAGGTCCGCGCCCATCCGCTCGCTCACCAGCGCGAGCGTGTACGTGCGCGCCCAGCCGAGGATCCAGGCGACCAGCGCCGCGCCGAGCAGGCCGCCGAGATACATCCCGACCGTCTCGGGCGAGATCGGCACGCCCTTCTGGTACGGGATCAGCACCTCGTCCATCAGCGGCATCGTCAGGTACGGCGGCACGAGCGTCGCCGCGGTGGACGCCACGGTGAGCAGGAAGCCGAGCGCCAGCTGGCTCCTGTACGGCCGCGCGAAGCGCCAGAGCCGGAACAGCACCCACGTCGACGGGGGCGCCTCGGGCGCGGGCGCGCAGGCCGGGCAGTCGTCGCCCGGGTGCGGCAGCACCGCCTGGCAACGGGGGCAGCGGGCCGGCGGCACCTCGGCCTCGGCGCCGGCCGCGCGCGAGGCGATCGCGGTCTGCAGCGCCTCGATCAGGCGCTGGGCGGCGGCGTCGTGGCCGAGGGTGAAGCACCAGTGGTCGAGCCGGCGCGCGGCGTCGACGAGCTCGATGGTCCCGACGCCGGCATGGTCGCGCTTGCGCAGCACCAGGCCCTCGGCCAGCGACCAGTCCTGCCAGTCGGCGCCGCCGGCCGGCCGGGCCGCGACCCGACGGTCGGTGACCAGCACCAGCCCCTCGCCGAAGCGCAGCCGCGCGTCGAGGTCCACCTCCAGCGCGGCCAGCACCCGCTCGCCGTCGGCGAGCCGCCCGCGGACCGCGTCCCGCCATGCCTGCGGCACCACGCCATCGGGCGCGGGCGGGGGCTGGGTGGGTTCGTTCATCTGCATCGTTCTGTCCGGCGCAGGGACCTTCGGCACGGCCGCGGCGCAGGGTCGCTGGGCGACGGACGGCGCCGCCCGCTCGCGGCGCCGCGGCGCGAAGGGTACCGCATCCCGGCCGGCGACCCGTTTCGCGCTGCGGCAAACCACGGTCCCCGCCGGGCGGGCGTCAACCGGACGACACGCGGGCCGTTCAACGGAGGACAATGTCCGGCCCGTCCGGCCGGGGGTCCGCCCCGACCGGTCCGTCCCAGCGCCGCCGGCGCCTCCACACCCCGCCCCATCCGCATGAAATCTCCCGGAGACATCCGGATCCTCGAGATCCGAACGCTGCGCGGCCCGAACCGGTGGACCTACCCGCAGGTCATCGAGGCGCTGGTCGACATCGGCGCCCTCGAGGACTACCCCTCGAACACGCTGCCGGGCTTCGTCGACCGGCTGGTGGCCTGGGTGCCGAACCTGATCGAGCACCGCTGCAGCTACGGCGAGCGCGGCGGCTTCGTGCGCCGGCTCCAGGAGGGCACGTGGCCGTGCCACATCATGGAACACGTGACGCTCGAGCTGCAGAACATGGCCGGCATGCCCGGCGGCTTCGGCAAGGCACGCGAGACCGCGGACCGGGGCGTCTACAAGGTGATCGTCTCGGCCTACCAGGACGACATCGCGCGCGCGGCGCTGCAGGAGGCCCGCGAGCTGCTGCTCGCCGCGATCGAGGACCGGCCCTACGACATGGGCGCGACGATGAAGCGGCTGCGCCGCATGGTCGACCGCCTGTGGCTGGGACCGTCCACCGCCTGCATCGTCGAGGCCGCCGAGGAGCGCCGGATCCCGATCACGCGGCTCAACGAGGGCAACCTCGTGCAGCTCGGCCACGGCTCGGCGCAGCGCCGGATCTGGACCGCCGAGACCGACCGCACCAGCGCGATCGCCGAGGGCATCTCGAAGGACAAGGACCTGACCAAGCAGCTGTGTGCGTCGGTCGGCGTGCCGGTGCCGGAGGGCGAGTTCGTCCGCAGCGCGAAGCAGGCGCGCGAGGTGGCGGAATCGCTCGGTTTCCCGGTGGTGGTCAAGCCCTACGACGGCAACCACGGGCGCGGCGTCTCGACGAACCTGATGACCGGCGACGAGGTCGAGGTGGCCTACGCCACCGCGATGGAGGAAGGCTCGGGCGTGATCGTCGAGCGCTTCATCCGCGGCTACGAGCACCGGCTGCTGGTGGTGGCCGGCAGGATGGTCGCGGCCGCGCGCGGCGACCTCGCCTTCGTGGTCGGCGACGGCCGGCAGACGATCCAGCAGCTGATCGACACGCAGCTCAACTCCAGCCCGCTGCGCAGCAGCGCCGAGGACGCGCCGCTGAACCCGGTGCGCCTCGACACCGCCGCGCGGCTCGAGCTCGCCCGCGAGGGCCTCGGCGGCGACTCGGTGCTCGAGGACGGCCGCCGGGTGCTGATCCAGCGCAACGGCAACGTCGCGATCGACTGCACCGACGAGGTCCACCCCTCCACGGCGCGCCTCGTGGCGCTCGCCGCGCGCGTGGTCGGCCTGGACATCGCCGGCATCGACCTGGTCGCCGAGGACATCTCGAAGCCGCTCGCCGAGCAGGGCGGCGCGGTCGTCGAGGTCAACGCCGGCCCCGGCCTGCTGATGCACCTGAAGCCCGCCGAAGGCTCGCCCCGTCCGGTCGGCCGGGCGATCGTCGATCACCTGTTCCCGCCCGGCGACGCCGGCCGGATCCCGGTCGTCGGCATCGCCGGCTACGACGGCACCACCGAGATCGCCCGGCTCGTCGCGCACCTGCTGCGCGGCACCGGCAAGCGGCTCGGCGTCGCCACCCGGGACGGCCTGTTCGTCGGCACGCGGACGATCCGCTCGGGTGACGCGACCGGCTTCGACGCCGCCCACGGCCTGCTGATGAACCGCACCGTCGAGGCCGCGGTGTTCGAGAACCCGCCGCGGGTCATGGCCGCCGAGGGCCTGGCCTACGACCGCTGCCTGGTGGGCGTGGTGACGACGCTGGATCCCGAGGCCTCGTTCGAGGACCTGCGGATCGAGGCCGGCGACCCGGTCTGGGGCGTGCTGCGCACCCAGGTCGACGTCGTGCTGCCCGAGGGCACGGCGGTGCTCAACGCGGACGACGAACGGGTGGCCGACATGGGCCGGCTCTGCGACGGCCACGTGATCCTCTACGGCCGCGACGGCTCGGCGCCCACGATCGTCGTGCACCGCGGCACCGGGCGGCGCGCGGTGTTCGCCCGCGGCCGCGACCTGGTGCTCGCCGACGCGCGCGAGGAACTGGTGCTGACCGGCGCGCTCGCGACCGGCGACGCGGCCGCGACGCTGCCCGCCGCCGCGGTGGCCTGGGCGCTGAGCTTCTCGCCCGAGTCGATCCGCGCCGGCCTCGAGTCGTATCATGCGGCGGCCGCCGCGCGGGCCCGCGAGCCGCGCCCCGCGCACGCCGCCTCCTGACCGAACCCAACCGCTCCGCGGCCGGCCGCCCCGGCGGCCGCGGACACACCCTCCCGATTCCGATGGACATCACCCGAGTGCGCGCGCTGCGCGGCCCGAACGTGTGGACCCGGCACACCGCGATCGAGGCGGTCGTGGCCTACGCCGACGACGAGGCCTCGATCGACCGGATCGACGGCCTGGAGGCGCGGCTGCGCGAGCGGCTGCCCGCGCTGCCGCCGCTGCGCACCGCCGCCGGCGGCGGGGTCTCGCTGCCCGGCACGCTGGCGCAGGCGGCGCTGACGCTGCAGGCCGAGGCCGGCTGCCCGGTGCGCTTCCTGCGCGACGCGCCGACACGCGAGCCCGGCCTCACGCGCATCGTCTTCGAATACTCGCAGGAGGCCGTCGGCCGCCTCGCGCTCGAGCACGCCACCGCACTGCTGAGCGCCGCGCGCTCGGACGCGCCCTTCGACGCCGCGGCCGCGATCGCCGCGCTGCGCGAGCTCGACGAGGACATCCGGCTCGGCCCGTCCACCGGATCGATCGTGCAGGCCGCGGTCGCGCGGGGCATCCCCTACCGCCGCCTCACCGACGGCAGCCTCGTGCAGTTCGGCTGGGGCATCCACCAGCGGCGGATCCAGGCCGCCGAGGTCGACGCCACCAGCGCGATCGCAGAGTCGATCGCGCAGGACAAGGAGCTGACCAAGAGGCTGCTCGAGTCGATCGGCGTGCCGGTCCCGGGCGGCGGCTCGGTCGACGAGATCGAGGATGCGTGGAAGGTCATGCAGTCGCTCGGCGCGCCGGCGGTGGTCAAGCCGCGCGACGGCAGCCAGGGCCGCGGCGTGACCGTCGACGTGCAGACCCGCGAGCAGCTCGAGGCGGCCTGGACCGCGGCCAGCGAGATCTCGGACGACGTGATCGTCGAGCGCTACATCCCCGGCGACGACTACCGGCTGCTGGTGGTCGACGGCAGGCTGGTCGCCGCCGCGCGGCGCGACCCGCCGCTGGTGATCGGCGACGGCCGGCGCACCGTCCGCGAACTGGTCGACGAGGTCAACCAGGACCCGCGCCGCGGCGACGGCCACGCGACGCCGCTCACCCGCATCCGTCTCGACGCGATCGCCACGGCGCGCCTCGCCGTGCAGGGCCTGGCGCCCGAGTCGGTGCCCGAGGCGGGCCGCAAGGTCGTGCTGCGCAACAACGCCAACCTGTCCACCGGCGGCACCGCCACCGACGTCACCGACGAGGTCCACCCCGAGGTCGCGCAGCGCGCGGTCGAGGCCGCGAAGATGATCGGCCTGCACATCTGCGGCGTCGACGTCGTCGCGCGCACCGTCGCGCGGCCGCTCGAGGAGGTCGGCGGCGGCATCGTCGAGGTGAACGCAGCGCCGGGCCTGCGGATGCACCTCGCGCCCTCGTACGGCACGCCGCGCCCGCTCGGCGAGGCGATCATCGGCACCCTCTATCCCGAGGGCGGCAACGGCCGCGTGCCGACGGTGGCGGTCACCGGCACGAACGGCAAGACGACCACGGTGCGGCTGATCACGCACCTGCTCGCGCGCAGCGGGCTCAAGGTGGGCATGACCAACACCGACGGCGTCTACGTCGACGGCGTGCAGACCGACAGCGGCGACTGCAGCGGCCCGAAGAGCGCGCGCAACGTGCTGATGCATCCGGACGTCGAGGCCGCGGTCTTCGAGGCCGCGCGCGGCGGCATCCTGCGCGAGGGCCTGGGCTTCGACCGCTGCAAGGTGGGCGTGGTCACCAACATCGGCCAGGGCGACCACCTCGGCATGAACCACATCGAGACGCCGGAGGAAGTGGCCTGGGTGAAGGGCGTGGTCGTGGAGAACGTCGCGCCCGACGGGATGGCGGTGCTCAACGGCGAGGATCCGCTGTGCGCGGCGATGGCCGACCGCTGCCCGGGCTCGGTGACGCTGTTCGGCTTCGACGCCGACCATCCCGTGCTGGCCGCGCACCGCGCGCGCGCGCGTCGCGTGGTGTTCCGGCGCGGCGACGCGATCGTCTGCGCGCACCGCGAGCGCGAGTGGACGATCCCGCTCGCGGGCGTGCCGCTCACCCGCGGCGGCGCGCTCGGCTTCCAGGTCGCGAACGCGATGGCCGCGATCGCCGCGGTCTGGGCGCTCGACATGCCCTGGGACACGATCCGCAACGGCCTGGCGAGCTTCGTCAGCGACGCGGGCACGGTGCCCGGCCGCTTCAACGTGTTCGAGCACCGGGGCGCGACGGTGGTCGCCGACTACGGTCACAACCCCGACGCGATGGCGGCGCTGGTGCAGGCCGTCTCGACGATGCAGGCGACCCGCCGCTCGGTGGTGATCAGCGGCGCCGGCGACCGTCGCGACGAGGACCTGCGCGGCCAGACCCGCATCCTGGGCGAGGCCTTCGACGAGGTGATCCTGTACCAGGATGCCGCGCAGCGCGGCCGCGCCGACGGCGAGGTGATCGCGCTGCTGCGCGAGGGCCTGGAGGGCGCGACGAAGACCACCCGCGTCGAAGCGATCCAAGGCGAGTTCGCCGCGATCGACACCGCGCTCGGTCGGCTCGAGGCCGGCCACCTGTGCCTGATCCTCGTGGACCAGGTGCAGGAGGCGCTCGATCACATCGCGGCGCGGATCGCGGGGCGCTGAGGCGGCGCGGGCGCGCGGCACGCGAGGCGGCATGGGCATCCGCATCGTCAGACTCGGCATGCCGAGGACGCCCGGCGAGGGCCTGCGGATCGGCACCGTGCGGCGCCCGCCGCGCGGCGTCGCGAAGGACCGCTTCTCCGCCGACGACTGGTACGACGTCTGGTTCCCGAACCTCGCGCCGAGCGCGCCGCTCGTGGACCGAGCGCGGACGGCGACCACGCCCGCCGAGTGGCGCGCATTCGTGAAGGACTATCGCTCGGAGATGGACGAGCCGGGCCCGCGGCGCGATCTCGACCTGCTCGCGGCGCTGTCGCGGACCGCGGCCTTCTCGGTGGGCTGCTACTGCGCGGACGAGACGCGCTGCCACCGGTCGGTGCTGCGCGCGCTGCTCGCCGAGCGAGGCGGGGCGATCGAGGACTGAGCCCGCCGGGCACCGGCCACCAGCGCGCCCGCCACGCCGACGGCGCCGCCCAGCATCACCACGCCCGACACCAGCAGGGCCACCATCCAGTCATCCATCATCGGCCTCCGCCGCGCACCCGTTCGGGCATCGGGGCAGGATGCCACGGCGGGCACGGCCGTTCGAATTGCGGGAACTACGCGAGTCCGTGCGCGCATCCCACGGAACGTGACCCCACCGACAGGATCGCCCCCGGATCGTGACCGCGCGGACACGCTCCGGGGTGCAGGGGCCGCGCGTCAGCCGCGCAGCATCCCGGCCAGCCGCGTCGCGATGATCGACTCGGCCTCGGCCATGATCCGGTCGACCAGCTCCTTGCAGCTCGGCACGTCGTGGATCAGGCCGACCACCATGCCGACGCTCCAGGCGCCCGCCTCCATGTCGCCCTCGACCATCACCTTCGGGTAGATGCCGGCGACCTGCTCGACGATGTCCTCGATCTTCAGGTCGGCGCCCTTCGCGCGCTCGATCTCGAGCACGCGCTCCACGCCCTTGTTCTTCATCACGCGCTCGGTGTTGCGCAGCGAGCGCATGATGAGCCGCGTGTCGAGCTCGCTCGCGTCGACGATCGCCTGCTTCACGTTCGGGTGGACCGGCGCCTCCTTGGTCGCGATGAAGCGCGTGCCCATGTTCATGCCCTCGGCGCCGAGCGCGAGCGCGGCGACCAGGCTGCGGCCGTCGGCCATGCCGCCCGAGGCCACGAACGGGATCTTCAGCTCTTCCGCCGCACGCGGCAGCAGGATGAAGTTGGGCACGTCGTCCTCGCCCGGGTGGCCGCCGCACTCGAAGCCGTCGACGCTGACCGCGTCGCAGCCGATCGCCTCG
>JBAXJZ010000093.1:0-10535 GCA_037137595.1 Burkholderiales bacterium
ACCAGCCCCAGCGCGGTGACCTGGGCGGAGACCCAGCCGAGGTAGCTGACGATGATGATCAGCGAGCACACGACCTCGACCAGCCGACCGTAGCGGGCGCGATAGTAGTCGCTGATGGTGAGCAGCGTGAGGCGGTAGAGCTTCGCGGCGAAGAACGCGCCCACCAGGATCAGGCAGGTGCCGGCGCCGAACGGGTCCTCGACCACCGCGTTCAGGCCGCCCTCGACGAACTTCGCCGGGATGCCGAGCACGGTCTCGGACCCGAACCAGGTCGCGAAGGTGGTGGTGACGATCATGTACATCGGCAGGTGGCGGCCTGCGATCGCGAAGTCGGCGGTGTTCTTGACCCGCTTGGCGGCCCACAGGCCGATGGCGATGGTGACCAGCGGGTAGGCGAAGACCAGGGCGAGGAGCATGTCGGCGGCGGGCGGTTCGGTCGGGGGGAGGACGCGGGGCCGCCACGGCACCGCGCCCGCGATTATGACGCCTCGCGGCGGCCGCGGGCGGCTGCCCGAGCCGCGTGCCTTACAATGGTCGGTTTACGTCCAGCGCCCGCCCAGCGCCCGCTCCATGCATCCCATGATCAACGTCGCGGTCCGCGCCGCGCGTGCCGCCGGTCGCATCATCACCCGCGCGGCCATCGACATCGACACCGTGAAGGTCGCGCGCAAGCAGCGCAACGACTTCGTCACCGAGGTCGACCGCGCGTCCGAGGCCGCGATCATCCAGACGCTGCGCCAGGCGTATCCGGACCACGCCTTCCTCGGCGAGGAGTCGGGCCATCAGCCCGGCAAGCTCGACGTGCCGCCGCAGGAGGCCGAGAACGTCTGGATCATCGATCCTCTCGACGGCACCACGAACTTCATCCACGGACTGCCGCAGTACTGCGTGTCGATCGCGCTGATGCAGCGCGGCGTGGTCACCCAGGCGGTGGTCTACGACCCGAACCGCGACGAGCTCTACACCGCGAGCAAGGGCCGGGGCGCGTTCCTGAACGACCGCCGGATCCGAGTCGCCAACCGCGCGAAGCTCGACGAGGCGCTGGTGGGCACCGGCTTCCCCTTCCGCAAGGTCGACGAACTCGACCGCTACCTCGCGATGTTCCGGGCGGTCTCCGAGAAGGCCGCCGGGCTGCGTCGGCCGGGCGCCGCGGCGCTCGACCTCGCCTACGTCGCAGCCGGCCGCTACGACGCGTTCTTCGAGATCGGGCTGATGCCCTGGGACGTCGCGGCCGGCAGCCTGCTGGTCAGCGAGGCCGGCGGCCTGGTCGGCGACCTGAAGGGCGACGCCGAACACGTGTTCTCCGAGCAGGTGCTCGCCGGCACCCCGAAGGTGTTCGGCCAGATGGTGGCCCTGTTCTCGCAGATCCGCTGAGCACCGCGCGGTCCGCCCGGGCGCGGCCCGGGTGGTGGGCTCAGCCGCGCGCGGGCAGCGTCCTGCGGTACTGGACGAACCCCGTGCGGTCGGCGATCCGGTCGTAGAGCGTCATCGCCGTCGCGTTGGTCTCGTGCGTCAGCCACCAGACCCGCGAGCAGCCGGCCGCCTCGGCCTGCGCGTAGACGTGCTCGATCAGCGCGCGGCCCACGCCGGTGCCGCGGACCCCGGGCTCGGCGAACAGGTCGTTGAGGTAGCAGTAATCGCCGACGCTCCAGCAGCCCCGGTGCAGGATCCAGTGGACCATGCCGACCGCACGACCGGCCTGCCAGGCCAGCGCGGCATGGACGGGCTCGGCCGGATCGAGGAAGCGCGACCAGGTGGTGTCGGTGACGGCCTGCGACAGGTCGACGCGGTAGAAGCGCTGGTAGCCGAGCCACAGCGGCATCCAGGCCTCGCGGTCCTCGGGGCGGACGGCGCGCAGCACGAGGTCGGCGGGACGGCGGGGAACGGGGTCGGTCATGCGGGGCCTCCGGTGGGGCGAGCGACCGGCGTCGGCCGGTCGGGGGACGGGGCGGGACGCAGCAGCACGGCGGCCGCGGCGGCGAAGATCAGCGCGAAGCCGGTGGCGTCCGCCGCGCCCGGGCGCTCGCCGAGCACGACGACCGCGCCGCACACCGCGACCACCGGCACCAGCAGCGTGCCGAGCGCGGCGCTCGAGGCGGGCAGCCGGCGAACGATGCCGAACCACAGCAGGTAGGGCAGCGCCATGCCGAGCAGCACGTGGTAGACGATCGCGGCCCAGGTCGCCGCGTCGGCCGGCCAGCCGCGCGGCGGGCCCTCGACGATCCCGGCGCCGACCGCCACCGCGCCGAAGCCCGCAGCCAGTTGCCAGGCGGCGACCGCCACCGGATCCGCGTCGATCGGCGCGGCCTTCAGCCAGACCGTGCCGGCGGCCCAGCAGAGCGCCGCCGCCAGCGCCCAGCCCATGCCGGCGGTGCTGCCGGCCGCGGCCGCCGGGCCGACCAGGACCGCGAGGCCGGCGACCGCGAGCGCGAGCGAGGCCACGCGCGTGGCATCGAGCCGCTCGCCCAGCACGATCCGCGCGAACAGCACCGACCAGATCGGCATCGTGTAGGTGACCATCGTCACCCGCGAGGTGGTGGCCGACAGCTGCGCGAACGCGGTGAACACCCCGAAGGCCGCGACGTTCAGCAGGCCCGCCAGCGCGAGCCGCGCCCGCGCCGTACCGCGCGGCACCGCGAGCGACAGCCCGCGCGAGCGCGCCCAGCCGAGCAGCACCACGGTGCCCAGCCCCATGCCCAGGCAGCGCAGGCTCCACGGCCGGACCTCGTGCAGCGCGACCCGGACCGCCACCCAGTTGAGCCCCCAGCACAGCCCGAGCGCGACGACGCCGAGGCGCGCGCCGAGCGCGGCGGGCGCTCGGGGGGCGGGGACGGCGGCGTCGGGCATCGGCGCATCGTAAGCGACGACCCCCGAGGACGGCGGGCCGCGTTCCGAGGGGGGCGGCCGGACATCGCCCCGCCGCTCGTGGGACACTGCGCGCCGCGCCCTCGCCCCTGCATCGGAGTTCCCCATGGCCCGCCCTTCGCGCCATCCCGTCGAGCCGTCCGCCCGCCGCCCCGTCCTGAGGGCGCTCGGGCTGCTGCCGCTGCACGCCGCCCCCGGTGCGTTCGCCGCCGCGTTCGCAAGCGCCGTGCGCGCCGACGAGGTACCGCAGCCCGAGAAGCAGCCGATCATGGCCGGGCCCTACGTGCCCTCGCCGGACACGGTGGTCTCGCAGATGCTGGAGATGGCCGGCGTGGGCGCCGACGACATGCTGATCGACCTCGGCTCGGGCGACGGCCGGATCGTGCTGACCGCGGCGACCCTGCGCGGCGCGCGCGGGCTCGGCGTGGAGATCCAGGAGAAGCTGGTGATCGCCTCGAACGAGGCGGCGGCGCGCGCGGGCGTGGCCGACCGCGCCCGCTTCGCGCGCCAGGACCTGTTCGCCACCGACATCTCGCCGGCCACGGTGGTCACGATCTACCTGCTGCCCGAGACGGTGAACCTGCTGCGCGACAAGCTGCGCCGGGAGCTGCGCCCCGGCACGCGGGTCATCAGCCACGACTACCCGATCGCCGGCTGGCTGCCCGAACGCTGGCAGCGTTTCGACGAGCCGGAGAAGAAGGGCGTGACCGGCATGCCCAGCGCCACCGTCTACC
Source organism: Burkholderiales bacterium (assembly GCA_037137595.1). GTDB lineage: Bacteria > Pseudomonadota > Gammaproteobacteria > Burkholderiales > Burkholderiaceae_E > UBA4615. Next base: position 3,600 of record JBAXJZ010000093.1, read on the forward strand.
TCTATCGCGTGCCGGCGCAGGTCGGCGGTCGCTGGACCGCGCCGCTGCCGGCCGAATTCGGGCGCGCGCGGGTCGTGCTCGCGCTGCGCCAGCAGTGGCAGATGCTCGACGGCATGGCGACCGTCTCCGGCCGCGAGGTGCCGCTGGAGGACGTGAAGCTCTCGGGCGAGCGGGTCGCGTTCCGGCTGCCGCTCGAACGCGGCCGCATGCTCGTCTTCGAGGGGCGCGCCGCCGGCGAGGCGATCGACGGCGTGCTGCGCGCCGACGACGGCCCCGCCCTGCCCTGGCGCATCGCACGGGCCGCCTGAGGCGTTCAGGGCCCGCCGACCGCCAGCCTCGGGATCCAGGTGGTCAGCGGCGGCCAGTAGGTGATGGCCAGCAGCGTGCCCACCAGCGGCACGTAGAACGGCAGCATCTCGCGCAGCACGTCCTTCATCGAGACCTTCGCGATGTCGGACACCAGGTAGAGCGCGAGCCCCATCGGCGGGGTGACCAGCCCGATCATCAGGTTGAAGACCACCACCATGCCGAGGTGGACGGGATCGACGCCCGCGGCCACCAGCGGCTTGGCGATGATCGGCGCGATCACCAGGATCGCGGTCGTGCTGTCCAGGAACATGCCGACCACGATCAGCATCACGTTGACGATCGCCAGCAGCACGTACGGATCGGTCGAGACCGACAGCATCGCCGCGGCGATCTTCTGGGGCACCTGCTCGACCGACAGGATCCAGCCGAACAGCGCCGCCACCGCGACGATCAGCAGGATGCCGGCCGTGGCCTTGACCGTCTCGAAGGTCGCCTCCAGCAGCCCCTTCAGCGTCAGCTGCCGGTAGAAGAGCGCGCTGATCGCGATCGTGTAGGCCACCGTCACCGACGCGATCTCGGTCGGCGTGAAGTAGCCGGCGAGCATGCCGACGATCAGGATCACCGGGGCGAGCAGCGCGGGGATCGCCGGCAGCATGTCGCGGACCACCTCGCCGCGGGTGGGCCAGCGCTCGGCGCGCGGATAGCCGCGACGCCGGGCGAGCCACGCGGCCATCGCCATCAGCGCGACGGTGCACAGCAGGCCGGGGACGATGCCGCCCAGCAGCAGCTGCAGCACCGACGCGCCGGTGACCGTGCCGTAGATGATCAGCGGGATCGACGGCGGGAAGATCGGCCCGATGATCGCCGACGAGCAGGTGACCGCGCTCGCGAACGGCACCGAGAAGCCCTTGGCCTTCATCGCGTCGATCTCGATCCGCCCGAGCCCGCCGATGTCGGCGAGCGCCGAGCCGGAGATGCCCGAGAACACCAGGCTGCCGAAGATGTTGACCTGCGCGAGCCCGCCCGGCAGCCGGCTCACCGCGGTGTCGGCGAAGCGGTAGATGTAGGCGGAGATGCCCGACGCGTTCATCAGGCTGCCCACGAACAGGAACACCGGCACCGCCACCAGCGGGAACGAGTCCATCGCGTAGACGGTGCGCTGCGCGATCATCACCAGCGGCAGGTCGTTCCACAGCAGGTAGGTGACCGATGGGATCGCGATCGCGAGCACCACCGGGAAGCCGAGGACGAACAGCGCGAGGAACGCGGCGACGACGAGGAATCCGGCCATGGGCGCTCAGGTCAGGGTGGTCTGCTTGTCGTCGGCGCGGCCGCGCGACAGCGTGCGGGCGAAGACGATCGCGGTCTCGAGCGACAGCAGCGTGCCGCCCACGGCCAGCGGCGCCATGAACAGCCACATCGGCATCTCCAGCGTCGCGGTGGTGGTGCCGATCTGCGCCCGGATCGACGCGACGCAGGCGACCGCGAGCAACCCGAACAGAACGACGCCGCTCGCCTCGATCACGAGCTGGAGGACCCAGCGCGGCCGCGGCGGCAGCAGCGCCTGGAACTCCTCCATCCGCACCTGCCCGCCCTCGACCGTCACGTAGGACGCGGCGAGGAAACACAGGCAGATCAGGAACCAGCGGGTCAGCTCCTCGGCGCCGGACATCGGCGCGCCGAACACCCCGCGCATCACCACCTGCGCGAGCGGCACGACGATCAGCGCGGCGAGCAGCGCCGCCGACAGCCAGCGGACGACGCCGCGCAGCGCGGCGAGCAGCGAGATCGCGACGTTCACGGCCGCCGCCCCGTCACTTCACGCCGCGGATCTGCTCGATGTACTGCGTCCAGTCGGGAAAGTCCTTCTGGACCTGCGCGAGCACCGACCTGCGGAAGGCCTCGACGTCGAGCCCGTCCTTCTGCTCGATGAAGACCATGCCCTTGGCCTCGAGGTCCTTGCGGTACTGGGCGGAGGAGTCGCGGTCCCACTGCAGGGTCTTCTGCCCGACCTCGCGCATCACGTCCTCCATGATCTTGCGGTCGCCGGCCGGGATCGACTGCCAGATGCGCTCGTTGACGAAGACCGCCAGCACCGACTGCATGTGGTTCGTCATCATCACGAACTTCTGCACCTCGTAGAGCTTGAGGTTGAAGATGTTCGGCAGCGGGTTCTCCTGGCCGACGACCAGGCCCGTGGCCAGCGCGGTGGCGAGCTCGGAGACCTCGACCGGCGTCGCGGTCGCGCCCATGCCGGTGATCATCGACGACCAGAGCTTCACCGGCACGCCGCGGTACTTCTTGCCCTGCATGTCCTTGGGCGACAGCACCTTCTCCTTCGAGGTGAGCTGGCGCGCGCCCTGGAACGCGGTGCCGACGATCCGCATGTTCCCCTTGGCGACGAGGTCGGCGTTGATCAGCTGCAGCGCCACCGAGGTCCGCGGGTCGGTGGCCCGCATCGAGTGCTCGGCATCGCGGTAGACGAAGGGCGTGTTGAAGACCGCGGTGGCGGGCACGATCCGGCCGAGCGACGCGAAGTCGTGGTGGCCCATCGCGATCGCGCCCGAACGCACGCCGTCGACCATCTCCGAGACGCCGCCGAGCTGCGAGTTCGCGAACACCTGGATCTCGACGCGACCCTGCGTGCGCTCCTTCACGAGCTTCGCGACCTCGTCGGCGTAGAGGGTCTGCGGCGCGTTGGCCACGCCCACGTGTGCGTAGCGCAGCTTGATCTGCGCGTGCGAGGCGGGCGCGGCGAACGCGAGCGCGGCGGCGACGGCCGCGACGGCGGACTTGAAGCCGGCGCGACGGCCGGTGCGGGGGGCAGCCAGGGGGGCGATGCGGTCCATCGGGTGTCTCCTCCTCGTGGGGACGGTGCGGCCCTTCAGCGGGGCTCGTAGAGCTTGATGACGGCCGAGGTGTCGAGCTCGGCGTGACCGAGCCGGATCAGCATCCGGTAGAGCGACAGCGCCTGCCCCGCCATCGGGGCCGGCGACTTCAGCGCACCGGCGAACTCGCTGACCAGCTCGAGGTCCTTGAGCAACTGCCGCGCGTAGCCCTGCGGCGCGAACTCGCGGGCGACCATCCGCGGGTACAGCCGCTGCAGCAGCGTGCCGTCGGCGTGGCCGCCGGCCAGGCACTCGGGCAGCCGCGCGGCGTCGATGCCGGCGGACTCGGCCATCAGCGCGGCCTCGGCCAGCACCGCGTGCGTGCAGCCGACGATCAGCTGGTTGATCATCTTCGCGGCCAGGCCGGCGCCGGGCGGACCCATGTGCGTGACGCGCGCGGCGACGTCCGGCCAGAGCGCGGCGGCGGCCGCGACATCGGCCGGCTCGCCGCCGACCATGACGGTGAGCGTGCCGGCGGCGCTCGCCGGCGGCCCGCCGGAGACCGGCGCGTCGACCCAGCCGCACCCGGTGCGCTCGAGCAGTCGCGCGGCGAAGCCGCGGCCGCGCTCGACCTCGACGGTGGAGAAATCGACGACGCGTGCCGGCGGCGCGATGCCGGATGCCACGCCGTCGTCGCCGAACACCGCCTGCTCGACCGCGTCGGTGGTCGGCAGGTTGAGCAGCACCAGCCCCGCTCCGCGCGCCGCGTCGGCCGGCGAGGACGCGGCCTGCGCGCCGGACGCGACCGCGGCGGCCAGGCGTTCCGGCACCACGTCGAACGCGCGCACGTGCCAGCCGCGCGCGACGAGACGCGCGACCATCGGCCCGCCCATCAGGCCGACGCCCACGTAGCCCAGCACCGGGCCGTGCTTCGGGTCGCTCACGCGTCGAGCCCCATGTCGTAGATGCGGTTCGCGTTGCCGGCGAAGAGCGCGTGACGCTCGTGGGCCGACAGCGAGGACAGGATCGTGCGGAAGCCGCCGAGGATCGACGCCCAGTCGCCGCACAGCGTGTCAACCGGGAAGTTGGTCGCCACCATGCAGCGCCCGGAGCCGAACGCCTCGACGAGCGCCTCGACGACCGGCCGGTTCGCATCGGCCGTCCACGCCTGCCCCGGCCGGCCGATGCCGGACAGCTTGATCGCGACGTTCGGGCACTCGGCGAGGCGAACGCAGGCACGCCGCCATGCCGCGAGCGCCTCGGGCGAGCGGTCCGCGGGCAGCCCGCAGTGGTTGACGATCAGGGTCGTGCCCGGGAAATCGGCCGCGAGCCGCGCGCACTCGTCGAAGTGCCACCAGGGCGTCTGCAGGTCGAAGCGCAGGCCGAGCGGTTCGAGCCGCGCGAAGCCGGCGCGCCAGGCCGCGTCGGTGGTGCCGCCGGGCGGGCCGCCGGGCGCGGGGTTCGCGCGCGGCTTGTGGCGGACGCTGCGCACGAACGGGAATGCGGCGGCCGACTCGAGCGCGGCGGCGGCGTCGGGGGCGTCGAGCCAGGCCTGCGCGACGGCCACCGAGGGCAGCCCGGTGCGCCGGCGCAGCGCGTCGACCCAGCGCAGCTCGCCGATCGGGTCGCGCGGGTCCCATTCGGTCTCGACGTAGACGGAGCCGAGCACCTCCACCCCCGCGGCGCGCGCGCCGGCGCGGTACTCGTCCGGCAGGTAGGGCCGGCGGATGGCGCGGTAGTCGCCGTAGCGGAACGGGATCGGCGGCTCGTCGCACAGCCACGGGTGGTAGTTCGCCGTGGGATCCCAGAAGTGCTGGTGTGCGTCGACGAACGGCAGCGCCGGCGCCGTGCCGGGCCGATCGGCCTCACTCCCGCGGTCGGCCATGGGGGCCTGTCTCCGTCTTGGTAATCCGTAATTATGGAGTTACAGTATTCGTGTGCCTGCCCCGAGTCAAGCCGACCTGCCGCTGCCCGACGCGCCGACCGCGCGCCTCGAGGACCAGCCCATCGTCCGCCCTTCGCTGCACGACGAGGTCACCGCGCGGCTGCGCGACCTGATCGTCGAGGGCCGGCTGCCCGCCGGCGAACGCATTCCCGAGCTGGACGTCGCCCGCTCGCTCGGCATCTCGCGCACGCCTCTGCGCGAGGCGCTGAAGGTGCTGGCGAGCGAAGGCCTGGTGGAACTGCAGGCCGGCCGCGGCGCCGTGGTCAAGGTCGTGACCCCGCGCGACGCGCAGGACATGCTGGCCCTCACCGGGCTGCTCGAGGCGCACGCCGGACGGCTGGCCGCGCTCGAGGCCACCGACGCCGAGATCGCGGCCATCGTCGCGCTGCACCGGCGGATGCGCGAGCACTACGCGCGTCGCGAGCGGCCCGAGTACTTCGCGCTCAACCAGCAGGTGCACGACGCGATCGTGCGCGCCGCGCACAGTTCCACGCTGTCGATGCTGCACGGGCAGCTGCGGATGCGGATGCGCCGCATCCGCTACATCGGCAACCACAGCCCGCAGAACTGGGCGGCCGCGATGGCCGAGCACGACGGCTTCGTCGACGCGCTGGCCGCCCGCGACGGCGAACGCCTCGCCGCCCTGCTCCAGGCCCACATGGCCAACACCTGGCCGCGCGTGTCGTCGTCGGTCGCCGAGCCCGGCGACGGCGTCTGACGCCTCTCCACGAGGATCCCGACCGAATGAGCTCCAAGCCCCGCATCGCGCTCTGCACCGGCGACCCGGCCGGCATCGGCCCCGAGCTGTCCGCCCGCCTGCTGGCCGATCCGGCCACCGCGCGCGCCGCCGACGTGCTGGTGATCACCAGCCGAGCGGTGATGGCCGACGCGGTGCAGGTCACCGGCCGGCCGTTCGCGTTCGGCGGAGGCGACGCACGCGCGCTGCGCGGCGCCCCGCTCGACGTGCCCGCCTTCGTCGACTGGGCCGGCGCGCACGACGAGGGCTTCGAACGCGGCGTGGCCGGCGCGAGGAACGGCGCGTGGATGCTCGAGGCCTTGCGCTTCGCGCTCGGGCTGTGCCGCGACGGCGCGGCCGACGCCATCTGCTTCGCGCCGCTGAACAAGGCCGCGCTGCGCGCCGGCGGCATGGCGCACCCCGACGAGCTGCACTTCTTCTGCGAGGTGCTGGACTTCCACGGCCCGTGCGTGGAATTCAACGTGCTCGAAGGCCTGTGGACCTCGCGGGTCACCTCGCACGTGCCGCTGAAGGACGTGAGCGGGCTGATCACCGTCGAGAAGGTGGCCGAGGGCGTGCAGCTGCTCCACACCGGGCTGCGGCGCTCCGGTCTCGCGAGCCCGCGCCTGGCGGTCTGCGGGCTCAACCCGCACAACGGGGACAACGGTGCGTTCGGCCGCGAGGAGATCGACGTGATCGGCCCGGGCGTGGAGCTCGCGCGCTCGCGCGGCTTCCCGGCCGACGGCCCCTTCCCGGCCGACACCGCGTTCGTGCGGGCCACCCGCAAGGACGGCCAGGGCTACGACGGCGTGCTGACGATGTACCACGACCAGGGCCAGATCGCGATGAAGCTGATGGGCTTCGAGCGGGGCGTGACCGTGCCCGGCGGGCTGCCGATGCCGATCGCCACGCCTGCGCACGGCACGGCCTACGACATCGCCGGGCGCGGCATCGCGAACACCGGCGCGATGAAGAACGCCTTCGCGCTCGCCTGCCGGATGGCCGAGGCACGACGCGCCGCGGGCTGACCGGCCCGCCCCGGACCGGCCGCCGCGCGAAGGGGTCCGCCCCGCGTCCGGCCGGGGCACGCCGCGGAGGGGTCCCGCGGCTGTTGTAGG
>JBAXJZ010000094.1:0-10529 GCA_037137595.1 Burkholderiales bacterium
CGCACGCTGCAGGGCGCGGGCTGCGCGGCGTGCACCGTGCTCGGCCGCGCCGCCGTGCAGGACCTGTTCGACGGGCCCGAGCGCACGCGCGTGATGGCCACCGTCGGCATGGCGATGGGCCTGTGCCCGCCGCTCGCCACGGTGGTCGGCGGCCAGCTGCACGCGCGGCTCGGCTGGCAGGCGAACTTCGTGCTGCTGGCGCTGCTCGCGGCCGTGCTGGCCGCCGCGACGCTGCGCGGGCTGCCCGCCGACACCGCGCGTCCGGGCGGCGACACCCACTGGCTGCGCGCGATGGGCGGCGCGTTCGCGCGGCTCGGCCGCGAGCGCCCCTTCGTGCTCAACGTCGCCGTGCTGTCCTGCTCGGTGGGCGCGTTCTACGCGTTCCTCGCGGGCGCGCCGCTGGTCCTCAAGGCCTACGGCGTGGGTCCGGCCGAGGTCGGCTTCTACGTGATGGTCGTGCCGCTGTCCTACGTGGTCGGCAACTTCGTCACCAGTCGCCTCGCGCGCCGCGTGCCCGACGCCGCGATGCGCACCGCCGGGCAGGCCTCGACGCTGACGGGCATCGTGCTCATGGGCGTGCTCGCACTGCTCGACGTGCGCAGCGGCTACGCGTTCACCGGTCCGCTGGTGCTGTTCGGCATCGGTCACGGGCTGCTGATGCCGCCCACGCTCGCCGCCACCGTCGGCATGCTGCCCGCGCTCGCCGGGGCCGCGGCCGGCATCGCCGGCGTGATGCAGCAGTTCGCCGGCGCGGCCGGCGGCTACGCGGTGGGCTTCCTGCCGCACGACGGCCCGCTCGGGCTGGGCCTGCTGATGGCGGGCTTCACGATCGCGGCGTGGACGGCGCAGGCGATGCTGCCCCGGCCGCCGCGTCCGCCGATGCGCTGAGTCGCGCGGCGGCGTCGGCGTCATCCCGATCGCCGCCGCGAGCGCTGCCTCGCGGCCCGGCCGATCACCCCAGGGCTTGACACTGTCTAGGCAAGCCCTCATGCTCCGCCTGACACTGTCTAGTCGCCGATGCGACGAGGAGCCTTCCGATGCACGTCCCTCCCCTCCGATCCCGATCGATCCGCCGCCCGCGGTCCCTGCACGCCCTGCTCGGCGCCGGCGCGCTCGCCGCGTCCGTCGCGGTCCTGCCCGCCTCACCCGCGTCCGCCGCCGAGGTCGTCGTCCGCGTGGCGGGCATCGCGGCGGCCGCCGGCGAGGTCGGCTGCGCCCTCTTCGGCCCGGGCCCCGGGTTCCCGATGGACATCGGCGCCGCCCGCCAGCTCTGGCTGAAGGCCGACACGGGCGGCGTCACCTGCCGCTTCGCCGACGTGCCCGAGGGCACCTGGGCCGTGTCCGTCTCGCACGACCTGAACGGCAACCGCCGTGCGGACACGAACCTCGTCGGCATGCCGACCGAGGCCTGGGGCGTCACGCGCAACGTGCGCCCCACGCTGCGCGCGCCGCGCTTCGACGAGGCCTCGTTCCGTGTCGACGCCGGGGCGGCGGTGACGCTCGAGGTGACGGTGGCGAAGTGAGGTGAGCGCGCCGCGGGGCGCGTCCGGCGATGACGGCGACCGTCATCGAAACGTCATCGCGTCGTCACAGGCGGTCTAGATGATCCGGGGCTTCCGTCAACGGAGGCCCCGCCATGCACCCGCCCGCGATCGAGGTCGAGTCCCTCAGCAAACGCTTCGGCGACACGCCGGCGCTGCGCGGCGTCTCGCTGCGGATCCAGCCGGGCGAGATGGTCGCGCTGCTCGGCGCGTCCGGTTCCGGCAAGTCGACGCTGCTGCGTCATCTCAACGGCCTGCACCGCGCCGACGCCGGCAGCGAGAGCCACGTGAAGCTGTTCGGCCGCACGCTGCAGCGCGGCGGCATGCTCGACCGCGACGTGCGCCGGATGCGCGCCGAGGTGGCGGTGGTGTTCCAGCAGTTCAACCTGGTCGACCGCCTGCCGGTGATGCTGAACGTGATGGCCGGCGCGCTGCACCGGATGCCGTTGTGGCGCGCGCTCGCACGCCAGCTGCCGGCCGCCGAGCATGCGCGGGCCTGGGACGCGCTCGCGCGCGTCGGCATCGAGCGCTGCGCGTGGCAGCGCGCCTCCACGCTGTCGGGCGGCCAGCAGCAGCGCGCGGCGATCGCGCGCGCGCTGGTGCAGGGCGCCCGCGTGATCCTCGCCGACGAGCCGGTCGCCTCGCTCGACCCCGCGACCAGTCGCCGGGTGATGGCGCTGCTCGCCGAGCTGAACCGCGAGCTCGGCGTCACCGTGCTGGTCTCGCTGCACCAGGTCGAGCACGCCTTCGAGTTCTGCCCGCGGACGATCGCGCTGCGGGCCGGCGAGGTCGTCTTCGACGGCCCCACCCGGGCGCTCGACGCGCAGCGTCTGCGCGCCCTCTACGGCTCGCAGACCGACGAGCTGTTCGCCACGGCCCGATCGGACGGCGAGCCCTCCGACCTGCCGGTCGCGGACATCCTGTCGGCGGCGCAGCCGGCCTGATCCGCCCCGTTCCATCCCCCTTCCGAGGAGCCTCACGATGAAGCACCTGTTCGCGGCCGCCTGCGTGGCGGCCGGCGTCGCGCTCTCCGGCGCCGCCGTCGCCCAGACCGTCAACTTCGGCCTGATCTCCACCGAGTCGTCATCGAACCTGAAGAGCGCCTGGCAGCCGGTGCTCGACGACATGGCCCGCGCCACCGGCCTCGAGGTCAAGGCGTTCTTCGCCCCCGACTACGCCGGCGTGATCGAGGGCATGCGCTTCAACAAGGTCCAGGTCGCCTGGATGGGCAACAAGTCGGCGATGGAAGCGGTGGACCGCGCGAGCGCCGAGGTGTTCGCCAAGACCGTCAACAAGGACGGCACCGAGGGCTACTACTCGCTGCTGGTGGTCCACAAGGACAGCCCGCTGAAGAGCCTCGAGGACGTGATCCGCCAGCGTGCAACCCTGACCCTCGGCTTCGGCGACCCGAACTCGACCAGCGGCACCGCGGTGCCCGGCTTCTACGCGTTCGGCCAGAACCGGGTCGACCCGACCAAGGACTTCAGGCGGATGGTCCGCGCCAACCACGAGACCAACCTGCTCGCGGTCGTGAGCCGGCAGGTGGACGTCGCGACCAACAACACCGACAACCTCGAGCGCTTCGCGATCACGAACCCGGACCGTGCGAAGGACGTCCGCGAGATCTGGCGCTCGCCGATGATCGCGAGCGACCCGATCGTCTGGCGCAAGGACCTCGATCCGACGATCAAGGCGAAGATCCGCGACTTCCTGCTCGGCTACGGCAAGACCGACCGCGAGAAGCAGAACCTCGCGCTGCTCGGCCAGAGCGGCTGGCGCGCGTCGAACGACGCCCAGCTCGTGCCGATCCGCCAGCTCGAGCTCGCGCGGATCCGCAGCACGATCGAAGGCGATGCGGCGCTGTCCGGTGACGAGCGCACCCGCCGCCTCGCCGAGATCGACGGCCGGCTCGCCGAGCTCGCCCGCGCGACGCCCAAGACGAACTGAACCGGAACCGGGAGCGCCACGCGATGTCCACGCCCGCCGCCGCGACGATCGGATCCCTGTCGGTGGGCGCGCCGCCGCCGGCGCCCCGCACCTCCACCGCCACGCTCGTGCTCTGGGGCCTGCTGCTCGCGCTGCTCGCGGGCAGCTGGAACGGGGCCGACATGCGGCCGCTCGACCTGGTGCGCGACGCCGGCAACATGGCGCAGTACGCCAGCGGCTTCTTCCCGCCCGACTTCCGCGAGTGGCGCCACTACGTGAGCGAGCTCGTGATCACGCTGCAGATCGCGCTGTGGGGCACGGCGCTCGCGATCGTCTGCTCGATCCCGCTGTCGCTGCTCGCCGCGAGCAACCTGACGCCGTGGTGGGTCCACCAGCCGGTTCGCCGCGTGCTCGACGCCTGCCGCTCGATCAACGAGATGGTGTTCGCGCTGCTGTTCGTCGTCGCGGTGGGCCTCGGCCCCTTCGCAGGCGTGCTCGCGCTCTGGGTCCACACCACCGGCACGCTCGCCAAGCTCTTCTCCGAGGCGGTCGAGGCGATCGACCCGCAACCGGTCGAGGGGATCCGCGCCACCGGCGCGCATCCGCTCGCCGAGATCGTCTTCGGCGTGATCCCGCAGGTGCTGCCGCTGTGGATCTCGTACGCGCTCTACCGCTTCGAGGCCAACGTCCGCTCGGCCTCGGTGGTCGGCATGGTCGGCGCCGGCGGCATCGGCATGGTGCTGTGGGACGTGATCCGGGGCTTCCAGTACGCGCAGACCGCCGCCGTGCTGCTGATGCTGGTGGTCAGCGTCTCGGTCATCGACGTCGCCTCGGCGGCGCTGCGTCGCCGGCTGATCTGAACCCGCGCGGGGCACGGCCCCGCGCCCATCGCCCCGGAGGCTCCGCATGGCCACCCCCGCCGCCCGTTCCACCGTCGCGCGCATCGCCCGCCTGTTCGAGGACCACGGCCACGTGCCGTACGACGGCGCCCGCCGCGAGGCGGTGACCGCCACCGAGCACGCGCTGCAGTGTGCGCAGCTCGCCGAATGGGCGCACGCCACGCCGGAACTGGTGGCGGCGGCCTTCCTGCACGACGTCGGCCACTTCCTCGCGGCCGAGGCGATCGCCCGTGCCGACGACGTCGACGACCGCCACGAGATGCTGGCCGTGCCCTTCCTCGCGCAGGCCTTCGGCGACGCGGTGGTCGAGCCGGTGCGGCTGCACGTCGAGGCCAAGCGCTTCCTGGTGCGCGTCGACGACGACTACGCGGCGGCGCTGTCGCCGGCCTCGGTGCATTCGCTGGCGCTGCAGGGCGGTCCGATGAACGACGACGAGATCCGCCGCTTCAAGGCGCTGCCGCACGCCGAGGACGCGGTGCGGCTGCGTCGCTGGGACGACCTCGCGAAGACGGCGGGGCGGCCGACGCCGTCGATCTCGCGCTACCTGGCGCTGCTCGCGGTGCTGGCGGACCGCGCGGCCGAGACGGCCTGAACACCCGCACGCGACCGACCCCGCGCGCCTTTGCGCGCGGCGCAAGGGGCCGCGCCGCGAAGGCCCGCGGCGCGAACCGCGCCGATCAGGCGACCCGCTCGCCGTCGATCCAGGCCTGCCTCACCACCGGATGCCCGTCGAGCACCGCGACGCGCAGCAGGTCGCCGAGGTGCCCGGGTTCGATCGACCCGCGGTCCTCGAGCCCGGCCGCGAGCGCCGGCCCGCGGCTCACCACGCGGACCGCCTCGGGCAGCGAGAAGCCGGCGTCGGCGTGCAGCCGCCACGCGGCCTGCAGCAGGCTGCCCGGCACGTAGTCCGAGGACAGGCCGTCGAGCACGCCCTCGCGCGCGAGCTCGGCGGCCGCCACGTTGCCCGAGTGGGACCCGCCGCGCACGACGTTCGGCGCGCCGGCGATCGTCGCCAGGCCGTTCGCGTGTGCATGCCGCGCGGCGGCGAGCGTGGTGGGGAACTCGCTCATCGTGGCGCCCAGCGCGCGCGCCTCCTCGACGTGCTCGACCGTGGTGTCGTCGTGCGTGGCCAGCGCCACGCCGTGTGCGTTCGCCCAGTCGGCGAACCAGCGCCGGTTGGGCTGCGCCCAGCGGGCCTGCCGCTCGGGCGCGCGCCGCACCTCCTCGTCGAACTGCGCGTCGCTCCAGCCCTTCTTGCCGGTGTAGTAGACCCGGGCGTGTTCGATCTCGGTCCACTGCCGCTGTCCGGGCGTGTGGTCCATCAGCGAGATCAGACGCAGCCGCGCGTGACCGGCGAAGGGCTCGAACAGCTCGATCGCGTTCGGCGCGGGCAGCTCGCAGCGGACGTGGATCAGGTGGCGGCAGCGCAGCAGTCCCGCGTCGTCGAGCGCATCGAGGACCGACAGCAGCGCGCTCTGGTCGCGCGAGCGGAAGCCGTCGCCGTACGGATCGCCCACGCCGATCGCGTCGAGCACCGTCGTGATGCCCGCCGACGCCAGCTCGGCGTCGTGCGCCTGGACCGCGGTCCGCATCGGGAAGGTCACCTTCGGGCGCGGCATCACGTGCCGCTCGAGGTTGTCGGTGTGGACCTCGACGAGGCCGGGCAGCAGCAGGTCGCCGCCGCAGTCGATCGCACCGGGCGCGTCGGTGACGCCCGGCTCGACCGACACGATGCGGCCGTCGACCACGCGCACCGTGGCCTCCGGCAGGACCTCGCGTTCGGTGACGACGCGGGCACGGGTGAACAGGCGTTCGGTCATGGGCGGTCCGTCAGGCGAAGTCGAGGCGGCGGTCGGCGACCGCGTCGCGGACGGCCTCGTCGTGGAAGATGCCGACGATCGCGGTGCCGCGGCGCTTGGCCTCGTCGATCAGCCCGACGACGACCTCGCGGTTGGCGGCGTCGAGCGACGCGGTGGGTTCGTCGAGCAGCAGCAGCGTGGCCGGCAGCACGAAGCCGCGCGCGACGTTCACGCGCTGCTGCTCGCCGCCGGAGAAGGTGGCCGGCGGCAGGTGCCACAGGCCGCGCGGCAGGTTGAGGCGCGCGAGCAGCGCGGCCGCGCGTTCGCGGGCCGCATCGAGCGCCGCGCGGTACGGGCCGTCGTCGAGCGGGTCGGCGTCGGTATCGACCTCGTCGGCGCCGGCCTGCAGCCAGCGTTCGGCCACCGCGTCGATCGCCGACTGGCGCGGCAGCGCCCGCAGGAACTGGCTGACGTAGGCGATCTCGCGCCGGCGCAGCGCGATCGTCTCGCGCGGGCCGGCGGCGGCGAGGTCGACCACGCCGCCGTCGGCCCGACGCAGCCGCATCGACCCTGTGTCGGCGCCGTAGTGTCCGCTCAGGCACTTCATCAGCGTCGACTTGCCGCGGCCCGAGGGGCCGACCAGCGCCACGCACTCGCCGGCGCGGACCTCGAGGTCCACGCCGTCGAGCACCGGCAGTTCCAGGCCGCCGCGCAGGTGCAGCACGAAGCGCTTGGCCACGCCGCGGACCTCGAGGACCGGCGGCGCGTCGTGGGGGATCGTCATGGGGTCACCACCGAGGCGACGAGCAGTTGGGTGTAGGCGTCGCGCGGGTCGTCCAGCACCCGATCGGTCAGGCCGTGCTCGACGACGCGGCCGTCGCGCATCACCAGCGTGCGGTCGGCGAGCAGCCGGGCCACGCCGAGGTCGTGGGTCACGATCACCACCGACAGCCGCAGCCGGCCCACCAGCAGCCGGATCAGGTCGAGCAGGCGAGCCTGCACCGAGACGTCGAGTCCGGAAGTCGGCTCGTCCATCAGCACCACGCGCGGCCGCGTGACCAGATTGCGGGCGATCTGCAGCCGCTGGCGCATGCCCCCCGAGAACGCGCGCGGCGTGTCGTCGATGCGGCCCACGTCGAGCTCCACGCGGTCCATCCAGCGCTGCGCGGTGTCGCGCAGCCGGCCGTAGTGACGCTCGCCGCGGCCCATCAGCCGCTCGCCGACGTTGGCGCCCGCGCTCACGTCCATCCGCAGGCCCTCGTGCGCGTGCTGCTCGACGAAGCCCCATTCGGAGCGCATCAGCTCGCGACGGCGGCGCTCGGGCAACGCGTGCACGTCGACCGTCTCGCCCGCGGCGTCGCGGTACGACACGCGCCCCTCGGTCGGAACGAGCCGGCCGGCCAGGCAGGCGAGCAGCGTCGACTTGCCCGAGCCGGACTCGCCGACGATCGCCAGCACCTCGCCCGGATACAGCTCGAACGACGCGTCGCGCACCGCCCAGCGGCCGTCGCGCGCGCCGGGGAAGCGGTGGCCCAGGCCCTCGACCGTCAGCAGCGGCGCCTCGTGCCCGGCGCTCATCGCGTGCCCTCCTGACCCTCGCGGCACCAGTCGGTGTCGGAGCAGGTCCAGCGCACGACGCCGTCGTCGCCCGAGAACTCGTCGAGGAAGGTGTCGGTGGCGCCGCACAGCTCGCAGGCGTGGCCCTGCGGCTCGACGCGGAACGGATGGTCGTCGAAGTCCAGGCTCTTCACGTCGGTGTACGGCGGGATCGCGTAGAGCCGCTTCTCGCGGCCGGCGCCGAAGAGCTGCAGCGCGGGCATCCGGTGCATCTTCGGGTTGTCGAAGGCGGGGATCGGCGAGGGCGACATCACGTAGCGGCCGTCGACGAGCACCGGCCAGTCGTAGCCGAGGTCGATGCGGCCCCAGCGGGCGATGTCCTCGTAGAGCTTCACGTTCATCAGCCCGTATTCGGCGAAGGCGTGCAGCCGCGTGGTCTCGGCGCGGCGCGGCTCGAGCCGGTACAGCGGCTCGGGCTGCGGCACCTGGTAGACCAGCACCTGGTCCTCGGTCAGCGGCCGCTCGGGGATCCGGTGCCGCGTCTGGATCAGCGTGGCCTCGGCGGTGCGCTCGGTGGTGGCCACGCCGGTCACGCGCTCGAAGAAGCGGCGGATGTTGACCGCGTTGGTGGTGTCGTCCGAGCCCTGGTCGATGACCTTGAGGACGTCGTCGGACCCGATGGTCGCGGCGGTGACCTGGATGCCGCCGGTGCCCCAGCCGTAGGCGAGCGGCATCTCGCGCGAGCCGAAGGGCACCTGGTGGCCGGGGATGGACACCGCCTTCAGAAGCGCGCGCCGGATCATCCGCTTCGTGCCCTCGTCGAGGTAGGCGAAGGTGTAGCCGTTCATCGTCCGTGCTCCTCGCGCAGCGCGCGGATGAGCTGCAGCTCGGTCTCGAAGGTCACGTAGTGCGGCAGCTTCAGGTGCTGCACGAAGCCCGAGGCCTCGACGTTGTCGCCGTGCGAGAGCACGAACTCGCCGTCCTGGGCCGGGCTGGTGGCGCGCTCGTCGAACTCGTCGGCGCGCAGCACGCGGTCCACCAGCGACATCGCCATCGCCTTGCGCTCGCCGTGACCGAAGACCAGTCCCTGGCCGCGGGTGAACTGCGGCGGCTTCGTCGCGCTGCCGGCGAAGTGGTTGATCATCTGGCAGTCGGTGAGCTCGATCTCGCCGATCTCGATCGGGAATCCCAGCTCGTCGGGCACGATCTCCAGCGGCACCGCGCCGTGGCGGATCTCGCCGGCGAACGGATGCGTGTAGGCGTAGCCGCGCTGGGTCGAATAGCCCATGCCGAGCACCCAACCCTCGTCGGCGCGCGCGAGCATCTGCAGGCGCGCGGTGCGCGGCAGCGGGTGTGCCGGCGGGTCGCGGGTCACGTCGGGCGGCTCGGGGTCGCCCTCTGAGGGCACGCAGGGCTCGATCAGGCCCTCGGCCGCCAGCGCGTCGATGGGGCTGGCGAGCGGCGCCTCGGGGTCGCCCGCCACCGGCACCGGCGCGTCGGCGCCCGCGACGCGCGCCGCCTCTTCGCCGTCGAAGTCGAGGAGGCGCTGCGTGTAGTCGAAGCTGGGCCCCAGCAGCTGGCCGCCCGGCACGTCCTTGAAGATCGCCGACACGCGCCGCTTCACGCGCATCCGCGCGGTGTCCACCGGCAGGCTCGCGCCCCAGCGCGGCAGCGTGGTCCGGTAGGCCCGCAGCAGGAACACCGCCTCGATCGTGTCGCCGCGCGCCTGGGTGATCGCCAGCGCCGCGAGGTCGGGGTCGTAGACCGAGGCCTCGGCCATCACCCGGTCGACCAGCAGCCGGAGCTGCTCGCGGACCTGCGGACCGTCGAGACCGGCCACCTCCGGATCGCCGCGCCGCGCCCGCGCGAGCAGCGCGAGCGAGGCCGCGATCGCGCGCTCGCCGCCCTTCACCGCGATGTACATGCGCTCAGCCCTCCACGCGGACGCGGGTGGTGCGCGGCACCGCGGCCAGCCGGTCGCCGCAGGCGAGCAGCAGCTCCACGCCGCGCGGATAGGCGGGCGCGAGCGCGGCGCGCGCCTGCCAGAAGCGCTCGTCCAGCCCGCCCACCGTGAGCCGGTGCTCGGTCTCGATGCCGGGGCCTGCGAGCACCAGCGCCGCCTCGCCCGGCGCGGCCGGGCCGAGGTGCAGCGAGGGCACGTCGACCAGCAGCGTCGAGCCGTCCTGCGGCCGCTCGTCGCTGCCGGTGTCGAGCCGCGCCCAGAGCGAGGGCGCGGCGTGCTCGGCGTCCACCGCGACGAAGGCCGCGGTCGAGGCCGACGCGGCGACGCGCACGCCGGTGTGGAAGCGCAGCGCGTCGAGCGCCGCGGCGGCACGCGCCTCGAGGTGGACGCTGGTCTCCGCGTCGAGCAGCGCGAGCAGCGTCGCATAGGCGGCCGGCGACAGCCCCCCGACGGCCAGCCCGTCGAGCACGTCGGCGGACAGCGTGGCGATGCGTCCCGGACGCGCGGTCGCGTCGAGCAGCGCACGGAAGGTGCGCTGCGCGGCCGCGACGGGGTCCGCGAAGCCGCGGGCGACGCGGGCCGGGTCGACGGCCGCGCGAGGTTCGGTGACGAGGGCGTTCATGCGGTCTCCGCCTGAAGGGTGTGGAAGCGCACGCGACTGGACTCGGTGCGGGCCCGGTCGTCGCGCACTCGGGCGAGGCGGGCGTCGCGCAGCGGCTCGATCACCGCGGTCCGGATCGCGTCGTGCAGCGGCGGGTGCTGCAGCAGCGCGTCGAGCCGCGCGATGCGTTCGGCGTGCGCGGCGTCGCGGCCCAGCACGTGACCCACGCCGGCGATCGGGTCG
>JBAXJZ010000095.1:0-10510 GCA_037137595.1 Burkholderiales bacterium
CGAGGGCGGTCGGGCGCGGCGCGTCCGTCATCGCACCGGCTGCGGCGACCAGCGGACCGTGACGAACATCTCGCGCCCCGGCTGGTTGAAGCCGTAGGCCGTCTCGTAGGCCTTGTTCGCGAGGTTGTTGAAGCGCATCCCGACGGTCCAGTCGCGGTCGTAGCGCCAGTCCGCGCGCAGGTCCAGCGTCGTGAAGCCGCCCATCCGGATCGTGTTGGCCGCGTCCTCGTAGCGCTCGGAGAACGCCGACAGCGTGCCGCCCACCGAATACGCACCGAACAGCCAGTCGGCCTGCGCGCGCATCGCGTCCTTCGAGCGGCGGATCAGCTGCTTGCCGTAGCCCGCGCCCTCGGTGGTGTTGCGCGGGTCGAGGTGCTCCCACGACACGCCCGCCACCAGCCCCGTCCAGCGTCCTTCCCACGAGGCGACCAGGCCGTCGATCCGCGTGCTCGGCACGTTGGTGGGCGCCGGGCCCGCGGTGATGTAGCCGCGGATCCGGTTGTCGATCCAAGCGGCCCGCACCGTCTGGTTGCCCGAGGTCCAGCGCACGCTCACCTCGCCGTGCCTGCCCTCCTCGGGCAGCAGGTTCGCGTTGCCGAAGCCGGGGAAGTAGAGCTGGTTGAAGCTCGGTGCGACGAAGCTCGTGCCGTACGACGCGCCGACCCGCCACGCCGGCGACAGCCTGAAGCCGTAGCCGACGGTGCCGGTGGTCTGGCCGCCGAACTGCGAGTTCGAGTCGTGACGCACGCCGCCCTGCCACGCGCTGCGGCCGTACTCGCCGCTGAGGCCCAGGCCCACCGCGTCGATCGTGCGATCGCCCACGGAATAGGGCTGGCCCGGCCGCGAGACCTTCTGCTCGAGCCGCTCGGCGAGCGCGAGCAGCGTGCCGATCGGCGTCGTGAAGGTGTTCTCCCAGCCGAGCTGCGTCTGGTCGGTCTTCGTCGCGCCCAGCGGCGTGAACGCGCTCGCGGTGGCCAGCGTCTCGTAGACGTCGGACGAGCGGGCCAGCGTGAAGCGCGTGCCCCAGCCCGCGAGCACGCGGCCGCTCGCCTGCAGGGACTGGATCGAGTTCACCAGCCGCGCCTTGGCGTCCGTGCCCGGCCCGTCGTCGTAGTGCGTGACGCCCCGCGACTCGAGGATCTGCCCGTCGATGCGCCAGTCGGGCGAGAGCTGGAACCCCAGGCGCACGTTGCCCGCGGTCTGGTGGAAGCCGTCGTTGTCCGCGTTGTACTGGCCGAAGCGGACGTTCGGGTTGGTGGCCGAGAAGCCCTGGGTGCCGGTGTGCGCGAGCTGCACCGCGCCGTCGAACGGGCCGTTGCCGAAGGCGAAGCCGCCGTTCACCTGGGCATAGCGGTTCGAGCCCAGCGTGGCCGACGCGTTGGGCACGAAGCCCGGCTGCGCGCGCCGCGTGAAGACCTGGATCACGCCGCCCACCGCGTCGCTGCCGTAGAGCGAGGACATCGGTCCGCGGACGATCTCGATGCGGTCGACGAGCGCCAGCGGCAGGTTGTCGAACGAGGGCGTGCCCACCGTGGCCGAGCCCATGCGCACGCCGTCGACCAGCAGCAGCGTGTGCCGCGCCTCGAGCCCGCGGATGAAGATGCCCGAGGTCTTGCCCAGCCCGCCGTTGGCGCTGATCTGCAGGCCCGGCTGGCGAGCGAGCAGCTGCGGCAGCGTGAGGCCGGTGGCCGCGTCGATCTCGTCGCGCTCCACGACGGTCACCTCGGCCACCGCCTCGGACACGCGCGAGGGCGTGCGGGTGGCGGTGACGGTGACCGCGTCGAGCGGACCCGAGGCGGCGGGCTGCGCGTGGGCGGCGAGGGGCGCGGCGAGCGCGAGGCCGGCGGCGAGCGCGGCGGCGATCAGCGTGGGGGTCGCCGGGACGGCGCGGGGGGACGGACGCAGGGACGAACGGGGGGTGTGTCGGGCGGGCGCGCGCTGGGCGAGCCGACGGCCGCGACGGGGCGATGCGGACATGACGGAACGGACTCCGGACTTTGCCCGATCCAGCCTCCCCGCTGGTCCGGGCGACATGGCGGGACGCTTGCGCGTCGCGCCTCCCGTTGGCCGGTATCCGGGCTGGCGGAACGACCCGTGCGGCCTTCCCGGAGCGCACTCCAGTGGCAGCGTGCACGAGCGGGGCCGCGCGAGGCGACCCGTCCGCTTACCGTTGCGGGGGCAGCGCAGGTTGGGCTCGGCGCGGTGCGCCGCGGCCTCCCTGCTTCCCGTTTACCCCGTCCGGCCGACAGGCAGGACAGGCACCAACAGGCCGGAGGGTATCACCCCTCGCGCGGTGGGGAGAAACCGGCGTGCCGGCGGGTCAGCGCGGCGCGCCCTGTCCCGGGTCGGGCTCGGCGGCCGTCAGGTCGAGCGTCATGAACACGCTGAACGGGTCCGGCGCGTAGTCGCCGAACGGCCCGCAGCGCACGAAGCCGAAGCGCTCGTAGAGCCGGTGCGCGGGCTCGAAGGACTCGGTCGAGCCGGTCTCCAGGTACAGGCGCAGGTAGCCCCGCCGACGTGCTTCCTCGACGATCCGCGTCAGCACCGCGCGGCCGGCGCCGAGCCGCCGCTGCCCGCTCGGCGTGCGCATCGACTTCACCTCGCCGTGACGCGCGTCGAGCGCGCGCAGCGCGCCGCAACCGAGCAGCGTGTCGCCGTCGCGGACCGTCCAGAACGTGATGTCCGGATGCTTCAGGCCCGAGACGTCGAGCGCGTGCACGCTGTCCGGCGGCGAGTGCGCGTGCATGTCGCGCAGGTGCTCGTCGAGCAGCGCGAACACGTCGGGGCGGGCCGGATCGTCGAGGTCGACGCGCAGGGGCATGGCGGCGTGCGGAGCGTGGAGGGGGAGGGCGCCGATCAGAGCAGCTTCGTGCCGAGCGGCACCTCGTGCTCGGGCATGCACAGCGTGACCCGACCCTGCGCGTCGTGGAAGCCGGTGACCAGGCACTCCGACATGAACGGGCCGATCTGCTTCGGCGGGAAGTTCACCACCGCCACCACCAGCCGGCCGACCAGCGTCTCGGGCGTGTAGTGGTCGGTGATCTGCGCGCTCGACCTGCGCACGCCGATCTCCGGGCCGAAGTCGATCCGCAGCCGGTACGCGGGGCGGCGCGCCTCGGGGAAGGGCTCGGCGGCGAGCACCCGGCCCACGCGCAGCTCCACCTTCGTGAAGTCGTTCCAGCCGATGGTCGTCATGCCCGCGTCCGCACCGGGTGCGGCGCCCTGCGCGCTCATCGCGCGGGCGCCGGCGGGGGCGCGGGCTGCCCCGCGTGCCGGTCGAGTCCGGGGTCCATGCAGGCCCAGGCGGGCGCGCTGTCCGTCCAGATGTTGGCGCTCGGCGGGAACGCCGCGGGCGTGTCGAGCGTGCCCGCGCGCACCACCGTCCAGCCCGGCCGGCCGGAGGAGTCCGAGAACAGCTGCGTGCCGCAGTGCGGACAGAAGCGCAGCGTGACGGTGTTGCCGCTGGCCGCGGTCCGCGAGAAGGACGCGGGCTCGCCGTCGAGCGCGATGCGGTCCGAGGGGAACAGCACGTTGACCGTGCCGTTGGACGCGATGCGCTGGCATTCGCGGCACCAGCAGACGCGCGACGCGGCGGGCGCGGCGTCGAGGGTGTAGCGGAGGCGGCCGCAGAGGCAGCCGCCGGTGAGGGGGGCGGTCATGGTGGGCTCCGGGGCGTGGGGTCCGGGGAGCCTGGAGCTTAACCTCCGGGGCGCGTCAGCCGAGTGCCACGATCAGGCTCGACGCGAGCATGCCCAGCACCACCGGCAGCCACAGCATCCGCTCGCGTCGGCTCGGCGTCGCGGCGTTGGCGATGCTGCCCACCGCGCAATAGGCGACGACCGCCCAGGTCCATCCGGCCGCCGCGCTCGCGGAGAAGGTCGGGTCTGCGAAGAGCCCCGCGCGGACCGCGACGACGACCGCCATCGCGATCAGCAGCACCGCCGACACCAGCGGGATCGCGCGCACCGCCGGCGGCAGCGCGCCCCGCCAGCGGCCGCCGAGGGTGAACTCGCCCCAGGGGGCGCCGACGACGAGCGCGAGCTGGAACGCCGCGACGACGAGCGCGAGCAGCGCGAAGACGATGGCGGCGACGGTCATGCGCGGGCCCTGGCCGCGAGCGGGTCGTCCGTTTCGGAGACGAAGAGCCGCTCGCCCGAGCCCGGCAGCACCGGCGCGATCGCCACGTGCATCTCGTCGATCAGCCGCCGGCGCAGGACCTGCCGCATCACGTCGATGCCGCAGCCATCCAGCGAGATCGTGAAGCGCTCCACGCGAACTCGGGTCATGTCCTGTTCCGTGAGAAGGAAGTGAGCGCGCGCGGCGGCGCCGATCTGGGATCGATCGTGTCACATCGGCGGTCCGTCGCGCATCGACGGGTGGGCGGGGCGACCGCAGGCAGAGCCCCGCTCGGAAATGGCCAAGCTTGCCCGCGACCCTCCTATGATGGGCCACCCCCCGAAGGAGACCCCCGATGAAATTCCTCCGCGCCCTGGCCCTCGCCGCCACCGCCTGCGCCGCCCTGCCCGCGATGGCCCAGGAAGTCACGCTCACCCGCCTCGACTGCGGCAGCGGCACGAACGACCCGCGCCGCTTCACCGACACCTTCGCGTACGGCCAGCCGTCGATGCCGTTCACGTTCAGCTGCTACGTCATCCGCCATGGCAGCAACGTGATGGTCTGGGACACCGGCTACCTGCCCGGCTCGCAGCCCAACGCCACGAACCCGCCGATCGCCGATCTGCTCAAGCGCATGGGCATCGAGGCCGACGCGGTGAACTTCGTCGGCATCAGCCACTTCCACGCCGACCACACCGGCCAGCTCGCCCCGCTGAAGAACGCCACCCTGCTGATCGGCAAGGGCGACTGGGACGGCATCGTCACCCAGCCGCCCATGGGCGGCGCGAACGTCCGGGGCTTCGCCGAGTGGATCGCCGAGAAGCGCAAGGTCGAGCCGCTGACCGCGGACAAGGACGTGTTCGGCGACGGCTCGGTGATCATCCTGCGCACGCCGGGCCACACGCCCGGCCACAGCATGCTGCTGGTGCGGCTGAAGGAGACGGGACCGGTGCTCCTCAGCGGCGACGCAGTGCATTTCCGCGAGAACTACGAGGGGGACGGCGTGCCCGGGTTCAACTTCGATCGGGCGCAGACGCTCGCGTCGATCCAGCGGATCAGGCAGATCGAGAAGAACCTGAAGGCCACGCTGATCATCCAGCACGACCCGCGCGACATCGGGAAGCTGCCGGCGTTTCCGGCTGGGGCGAAGTGACGGCACGGGGCGGGGCGCGCGTGCGGCGCGCGGGTCCGCCCCCCGCATCGACAGGGCGGCGGCGCGAGCGCCTCGCCCTGCGGCCCTAGCGGGCCCGCATCCGGTTGTTCTTCGCGTTGTGCTCGAGCTCGGCCAGGCCCAGCGCTTCGAGCAGCGGCGGCACGTAGACGCCGAAGCGCCCGCGCAGGCCCTTCTTCAGGCCGTACCAGCCGCCGACGGGGTTGTCGGGCGATCGCCCCCAGGCCTCCACCGTGCCGGGCTTCGCGGGCTTCTGCTCGTCGGCGCCGCCGAGTTCGACCCAGTCGCCCGCGGCCACCAGCATCGCGTGCAGGTCGTCCACGCACCTCGCGTCATAGTGCAGCACGGTGCTGCCGACCGTGCAGACCAGGATCGCCCGCCCGTCCTTCACGTCGGTGTGCATCGTGAAGTCGGATGTGCCGGGGGGGGTCTTCAGCGTCCAGGGGGCGTCTTTCGGGCGATCGGGGACGGGGGCCATGGCGAACCTCGGCGAAGGACGGTGGTCGGAGTCGATGCGGTCGGCGGAATCGATGCGGTCGGGCAAGGGTGCGCCATCGTGTCCCGCGACGCCGCCCCCCGCATGGCCTGCCGCCGACGTGTCTTCGATCAACTGGCCGATTCGAAGCAGGTTGCCATCCGGATCGATCACCGCGAACTCCCTGAGGCCCCACGGCATGTCTTCCAGTGGGGTGATCCGCGGTATGCCCCGGCCCGGGAGTCCGAGTGCTTCGATCGACGCGTGGATCGACGCTACGTCCGCGACACGCACGTAGCAGCCGGCCCACGAGTCCTCGGGCTTCAGGTCCGGGTGCGCGAAGAAGTGGATCTCGACCGCGCCCCGGCGGAGGATCGCGTAGTTCGAGTCGGCGTCGTGCGGTCCGCCTTCGAATCCCATCGATCGATAGAACGCCGCGTGCTGGCGATGGAGCGACTCGGGAGGATCGGAATGGCCAGGTCGGGGGCAGTCATGGCGACGGGTTCCCGTGAGGGGGCGCGACGCGGGCGTCGAGTGCGCCCGCGCGATGGAACCGCATCGGCATGAATCTCCCCGAGCGGAGGTTCGCCTCGTGAGACGGCCCGGACATGCCCTCCCAGAACGGGCCGGCGAGTTCCGACCGCCTGACGATGGCGTGCTCGTTCATCCGCACCAGGGCTGCGATGACGGGCGCGTCGGAGGTGGACGCGGGGCGGATGTGCATGCGATCCGTCGACACGGCACGGACCCTCAGCGTCCGCGGGCGCTGGACGCCCGACTGCGCCACCCGCGCCGCAGCGCCAGGACGGCGCCGAGCGCGATCAGCGCCAGCCCGACGAACGTGAGGGCTTCGCTCACGCGTTCGTGGCGAGCGACCTCGGCCCGGAACTCGGGCGGCGCATCCGGCCAGGGAAGACCGACGAAGACGCCTAGCCACAGGACTCCCGCCGCCAGCAGGGCGAGGCCGAGCAGGGTGATGCGGGCGGGGGTGAAGGGGTGCTTCAGGGGGGGCTCGTCTCGGACTGGGTGGCTCTCGGTCACGAGTCGCGCCCCGATTCGGTCGAGTGGCGCGAGTGGGACAGGCGTCGCTGGCTCGGGTCGCGACGCTGCACGACGGATCGCCTAAGCGGCGGTGACCTCCACGCGCGCATCGAAGGTCGACTGCCCGGCCGAGAACGCGAAGCGATCGACCGCCGCATCCGGCAGGACCGATCCGCCGTCGGTCAGCGCGTTCAGGCCGGGCCAGCCGTCGCGCAGCCAGAGGGTGCCCGATGGAATGCGCGCCGTCACGTGGGCCCGCGCGTCGAACCGGCCCCGGGCGTTGAACACCGTGATGGCGTCGCCGTCGGCCAGCCCGCGCGAGGCCGCGTCCTCGGTCGAGATCCACACCCGCGGTTCGGGTTCGCGCCGGGCCAGGGTCGGCAACTCGCGCCCGTTGTTGTAGAAGCCGTGGAAGTGCGCGAGCGTGCGGCCTTGCGTCAGCGCGAGGGGATAGCGCGCATCCGCGTGCGGCTCGGCGGGGCCCTGCCAGTCCGGCAGGGGCGACAACCCCAGGCGCGCCGCCTCCTCCGACAGGAACTCGATCTTCCGCGAGGGCGTGTCGAAGTCGAGCCCGGGGTTGGCGACATGCGAGATCCTCAGTTCGCCGATACCGCCCTGCGCGCGCAGCGACGCCACGGTGGCGTGCCCGGTGGCGGGGTGATCGAGGATGGCGTCGACCAGCGCCTCGTCCGAGGCCCAGGGGAAGAAGTCGTGCACCCCGAGGCGATCGGCCAGGTCGCGCATCACGCGCGACGCCGATCGACACTCCCCGGCGGGCGCCAGCGCCGGCTCCATCAGGTACAGGTGCGTGAATGCGGACTTGCAGCCCAGTTCCTCGAGCCACGCCGTGGCGGGCAGCACCACATCGGCGAAGCGCCGCGCCGTGTCGTTGAGGAAGAGGTCATAGCTCACCACCAGCGGCATGCGGTCCAGGCCTTCGGCGACCCGCGTGGTGTCGGCGAACGAGGACAGCATGTTCGACCCCATCAGCAGCATGTGTGCGATCCGGCCATCGTGCATCGCCTCGATCACCGCCGACATCTGGTTGGGCAGTGCCGTGCCGGCCTGCCGGCGCTGCGGCTCGGTCACGTTGGCCAGCCCGCGACCATGCGCCGCGGCGCCATGACGCGGACCGAAGCCGGCGCCCGGGATGCCCACGTTGCCCGTCAGCCCGGGCAGGCAGGCCACGGCGCGCGACGCCTGCCAGCCGTTGCCGCCCTTGTGCATGGAGCTGCCGCCGAGCACGATCATGGCGGGCCGGGTGCCCGCGTAGCGCCGCGCCAGCGCCACGATGCGCTCCGCGGCGATCCCGGTCACGCCGGCCGCCCATGACGGCGGGAACGCGCGCACATGCTCGGCCAGCGCCGCGAAGCCCACCGTGTGCCGATCGACGAAGTCGGCATCGAACCGTTGCTCCGCGCAGATCACGTGCATCAGCGCGAGCGCCAGCGCCGCGTCGGTGCCGGGACGCAGCAGCAGCACCTCGTCGGCCTTGGCCGTCGCCTCGGTCTGCCGCACGTCGATGGCCACGACGTGTGCGCCGCGCTCACGGGCCGCGTTGACGAAGCGGGCGGTGTTGGGCTGGCTCGCGAAGTTGGCGCCCCACAGCAGGATCAGGCGCGAGTGCTCGCCCATGTCCTCCTTGGTGTGCGTCTCCTGCATGCCGGTGAGCGCCAACCCGAAGGCCCCCAGCCCCCAGCAGATCATCGTGGGGTTGAGGAACTGGCTGCCGTGGAGGTTCGCGAACCGGGCGAACAGCTGGGCGCTGATGCGGGTGCCGTAGTTGGTGGTGAACGTGCCGTGCCCGGGCCAGATGGCGGTGGCGTGCGGGGGGCGGGCCGCGATCGCGGACGCGATGCGGTCCAGGGCCTCGTCCCAGGTGGCCTGGCGGAACGGGTCGCTGCGTCGGTCACGCAGCAGGGGGTGGAGCAGGCGTCCGGGGTTGTCGAAGATCTCCCGTGAAGCCTGGCCGCGAATGCAGAGGAAGCCGCGACTGTCGGGGTTGTCGGGGTCGCCTCGCACGCCCACGACGCTGTTGTCCTCGACGTCGACCAGCATCCCGCACAGGGTGGGGTGGCAGTTCATCGGGCACATGGTGCGGGTGGTGGGCATGGGGGTTACTGCGGGATTGGGTCGGTCTGGGGCTCGGACACTTGGGGGCGGTGCGTGCGTGCGGTGGTTCGAGGACGTCAGCAGTGCAGCTTGGCGGCATACCTGAAGTCGGACGCGCCCGTGATCTATCTGGGTACAGCTCTACGCCCTGTTGGGCTCAAGCGCCCGACGAACTTCCGAGACCAATGACTCTGGTGTCGGAAAGAGCGACGTCGAGTAGAGCCAGTCTCTTCTAGGTCCTATATCCAAGAGGCCGGTGAACGACCTATGTGGGCGTGCCTCGATAGGGGTTGCATGCTCACGCGGCAGCAGCCACTGAATGATCCGGCCGCTGTTGCGAGTCGTCTCGTCGTCGAGAAGGCAGATTACCTTTTGTTTGGTGAATGCCAACCACGTTTGCTGTCGCGAAGTCGAGAAGATTGGAAATGCCTGAACGACAGTATCCGTCGCTTGTATGGTCCCGCTACTGCGGACAATATCCTCGATCCCGGCTCTGGTGAAAAAGCCGCCCGGGCCTCTCACCGCGGGCTCAGCGGGCAGCGCTTGATTTCGAACGGCCGCATCGGTTGACGGCGCCTGAAAGGCAAACTCCGCATCGCCGACCTTGAGCTTCGTGAGCTTTTCAAGAAGCCCTGCAGCTTGAACTCGAAACATCCATGCCAGAGTCAATGTCGTGGCGGGCCAGAGCAATGCCTTCACGAAATCCAGCCATACAGCCAGATCAGACTGAGTTGTCGGCATTCGTGCGTCTCCTCCGATATCGAACCTTGTGCGCTCCAGTTCTTGCGTTAGGCGTCGCCATAGCCACTCGGCGGCCCTTGGACAGTGACAAAGTCGACTCGCGCGTCATTGCTGATGTCTCCCGGGTTTGAGCCTGGTTGCCCTTCCGGCACAGGCATCCCGAACTTGGCGTAGTACTCGGTCCAGGCCGGGAGCACTCGCCCAGTGGTCGGGTCTCGGAAGCTCATCGGTCTCTCGCGAAAGAAGTCGACCTGATCATTCGCGAATCGGAACATGTCCACAATGAGTTCGCTGCATTACAGCGCGACAGGATCCGTCAAATAGAGTTCGTCATAGGGCATATCGCGCTTGGCTAGCCCGTACTGAACTGCCTTCGGGATCAGGTGGGAGTATTCGCGCTTTAGCCTGGAGACCAAGTAACGTTCTCGCCCGCTTGCCGGATCAGCCGATCTGCGAGTGAACACTTCGAGCCGAGTGACCCTTACCTCTGGCGGAAACGCCTCAAGGACAAACCAACCGAAGTTGTTCTTCAGCACCAATCCCATGTGGTTCAACCGCGCTCCGCGAAAACCTCTTGTCACTGCAGAGATCGCGTTCGTGTCCGTGCCGATTTGAGAGAAAATCAGATCGCCGTGTTCGAGCATCGAGTATTCCAAGGGGGGGCTGCGCCTGACCGGAATTGCGTCATCAGACGCGCACTGTTGATCGATCTCAGGGCCAACAAGTGAATCGAGAAACTTGCAAGCCTTGTGCTGAGCCCTTCTCGAGTCTGTTTGCTGCGTCCCTCATTCATCGGGTGTGACCTGCCCTAGGAGTTCCGGACCAATGATTCCTGGGAAATGGCTCGGTTTGGG
>JBAXJZ010000096.1:0-10479 GCA_037137595.1 Burkholderiales bacterium
CCAGGCAGGCCTGGTTGCAGGCGATGCAGGTGTTGATCTCGTCCTCGCGGCCCTGCGCGGCCTTCAGCACCAGCTCGGCGTCGGCGAGCATCGGGCGCGCCATCGACACCAGGTCGGCGTCGCCGCGTTCGAGCACCGCCTCGGCGACATCGGGCATGTTGATCCGGTTGCTGGTGATCAGCGGCACCGTGAGCTCGCGCCGCAGCCGGCCGGTGACGTCGGTGAACGCCGCGCGCGGCACCATCGTGGCGATGGTCGGCACCGGCGCCTCGTGCCAGCAGAAATGGGTGCTGATCACGTTCGCGCCGGCCGCCTCGATCGCGCGGCCGAGCGAGACGACCTCGTCCCACGCGAGGCCGCCGTCGAGCATGTCCATCGCAGAGATGCGGAACACCAGCAGGAAGTCGGGGCCGACGGCCGCGCGCACGCGCCGCACCACCTCGACCGCGAAGCGCATCCGGTTCGGCCAGTCGCCGCCCCAGTCGTCGGTGCGCAGGTTGGTCTTGCGGACCAGGAAGGTGCTGATCAGGTAGCCGGCGGAGCCGATGATCTCGACGCCGTCGTAGCCGGCCTCGCGCGCGAGCGCAGCGCAGGTCGCGAAGTCGGCGATCTGCTTCTCGATGCCGGCCTCGTCGAGGGCGTTCGGCGTGAAGCGGCCGATCCGCGACTTCACCGCCGAGGGCGCGACGCAGGCGGGCGTGTTCGCGAGCGGCCCGGAGTGCAGGATCTGCAGGCAGATCCTCACGTCGGGATCGGCCTCGCGGACCGCGCGGGTGACGATCCGATGGCGCTCGGCCTCCTCGGGCGTGGAGAGCTTCGCGCCGCTGCCGCCCTCGGCATTCGGCGCGATGCCGCCGGTGATGATCATCCCCACGCCGCCGCGCGCGCGCTCGGCGAAGAACGCCGCCATCCGCTCGAAGCCGTCGGGCGCCTCCTCGAGGCCGGTGTGCATCGAGCCCATGATCACGCGGTTCTTCAGCCGCAGGAATCCCAGGTCCAGCGGCGAGAACAGGCGCGGATAGCGGGCGTGGCCGGGCAGCGGCGTCGGGGCGGATGGGGACGGCATCGGGACGGGTCTCCGGATCGGTCTGTCTCGGACGGCGCGCCGGTCCGGGCGCGACCGGCGCGGCACGCAGCGTACCGCGCCTCGCGCCGCGGCGCCCGCGGCCGGTTCAGGCGAGCCGGGCCTCGCCCTGGTCGAGCACCACGACGTCGCCGCGCCCGGGCACGCTCGCGCGGAACCGGATCGTGCCGGCGTCGTCCCAGAGTGCCATCCGCAGCGTGTCCCCGGGGAACACCGGCGCGGCGAAGCGCAGGGAGAGCCCCGCGATCCGGCCGAGGTCGCCGTCGCCGAAGACCGTCGCGACCGCACGGCCCGCCATCCCGTAGGCCGACAGGCCGTGCAGGATCGGGCGCTCGAATCCGGCCGCCCGCGCCACCTCGGGATCGGCGTGCAGCGGATTCGGATCGGCGACCAGGCGGTAGAGCAACGCCTGCTGCGGCAGGGTCCGCAGCTCGAGCGTCGCGTCGGCGGCCCGCTGCGGCAGCGGCGCGCGCGGCGCGGCCACCGCGTCGCCTCCCGCCGGTCCGTTGCCCGGCCGCTCGGAGAAGCCGCCGTCGCCGCGCGCCATCAGCGTCATCGTCTGCGTGGCCAGCGGCCGACCGTCGGCCTCGTCGGTCAGCGTGCGCTCGAGCACCAGCACCGCGCCGCGGCCCGGCCCCTTGTCGGCGATCGCGGTCGCGCGGGTCACGCCCCGCACGGTCGCCGCCGGCGGCAACGGCGCGTGCAGTTCGAGCGCGTGGCCCGCGTGGACGAGCCGCGTGCCGTCGACGCCGAAGCGCGGGTCCTCGAACCACATGAACGGGTAGCCGAGGACGGTGGCGAAGGTGGACGGCACGACGAGCCGCGACTCGAGCAGGTGCCGCAGCGCCCGCGGGTCGGTGGGGTCGTCGCCCAGGCCGAGGCCGAGCGCGTAGAGGATCGCGTCGCGCGCGTCGTAGCGCTGGACGACGTCGGCGATGGGGGCGGCGGTGAGGGCGGTGCGGTCGAGGGCCATGTGCGGACTCTATGTCGAACGGGCGCGGCCGGCGAGCGCGGGACGCGGATGCCGCATCGGTCCCGGTCAGCGCAGGCCGGGCAGCGCGACGGGCGCCACGGCACGCACCAGTTCGCCCGCGGCGACGAGCGCGATCGCCGCCTCGAGGTCGGGGTGCAGGTGCCGGTCCTCGACGAGGGTCGGCACGCGGGTCCGCAGCAGCGCGCGGACCGCCTCGAGCGGGGCGCTCGAGGCCAGCGGCGCGTGGAAGTCGCAGCCCTGCGCGGCCGCGAGCCATTCGATCGCCACGATCGCGCGCGCGTTGGCCGCCATCGCCCCGAGCCGGCGCGCGCCGTGCGCGGCCATCGACACGTGGTCCTCCTGGTTCGCGGAGGTGGGAATCGAGTCGACGCTCGCGGGGAACGCCCGCTGCCGGTTCTCGGCGACGAGCGCGGCCGCGGTCACCTGCGGGATCATGAAGCCGGAGTTGAGGCCGGGGCGCGGCGTGAGGAACGCGGGCAGCCCCGACAGCGAGGGGTCGACGAGCATCGCGATCCGGCGCTCGGCGAGCGAGCCGATCTCGCAGATCGCCATCGCGATCATGTCGGCGGCGAAGGCCACCGGCTCGGCGTGGAAGTTGCCGCCGGACAGCGCCTGCGGCGGATCGGCCAGGATCAGCGGATTGTCCGACACGCCGTTGGCCTCGATGGCCAGGGTGGTCGCCGCCTGCCGCAGCAGGTCGAGCGCCGCGCCCATCACCTGCGGCTGGCAGCGCAGGCAGTACGGGTCCTGCACCCGTTCGTCGCCGCTGCGGTGCGAGGCGCGGATCGCGCTGCCGGCCATCAGGTCGCGGTAGGCCGCGGCGGTGTCGAGCTGGCCCGGATGCCCGCGCAGCCGATGGATGCGGACGTCGAAGGGCATGTCGGTGCCGCGGGCCGCGTCGGTCGACAGCGCGCCGGTGACGATCGCCGCGCGCAGCAGGTCCTCGGCGTCGAACAGGCCCGCGAGCGCGTAGGCGGTCGAGAACTGCGTGCCGTTGAGCAGCGCGAGCCCCTCCTTCGCGTCGAGCTCGAGCGGGGCGAGCCCGGCGTCGCGCAGCGCGTCGGCCGCGGGCCGCCGGCCGGCCTGCGTCTCGATCTCGCCCACGCCGATCATCGCGGCCGCGAGATGCGCGAGCGGCGCGAGGTCGCCCGACGCGCCGACCGACCCCTGGCAGGGCACCACCGGCAGCAGCCCGCGCTCGAGCATCGCCCCGAGCATCGCGAGCGTGGCCGGCCTGACACCGGAGGCGCCCTGCCCCAGGCTCGCGAGCTTGAGCGCCATCATCAGCCGCACGACGCCCGCGGGCATCGGCTCGCCGGTGCCGGCCGCGTGCGACAGCACGATGTTCCGCTGCAGCGTGCGCAGGTCCGCGTCGGCGATCCGCACGCTCGCGAGCCGTCCGAAGCCGGTGTTCACGCCGTAGACCGGTTCGCCGGCGGCCACGATGCGGCGGACCGCGTCGGCGCCGGCCGCGACCGCCGGCAGGCAGGCGGGATCGAGGGCGGGGGTCGCGCCGTGCAGCACGGCGCGCCAGGTGTCCAGGGGCACGCGCCCGGGCTCGAGGATCGGCGTCATCTCGGGATCTCCGGCCGCACCCGGCGGCAGGCGCGCATCGTAGCCGACCGGGGCGCTATGCTCGCCGGCACCGGAGGTGCGACGGGCATGGGCACGCTGATCGGACTGTGGCTGGGCTGGCTCGCGGCGACCGCGCCCGTGCCTGCGGGCGCCCCGGCCCGGGCCGAACTCGTCGTGGTCGACGGGCTCGGTCCGACGTCGCTGGAAACCTTCGACTGCGTGGCGACGCCCCGCAGCAGCGAGGTCGCGCGCGTGTGCCACGACGCGGCTCGCGGGCTGGTGCTCGCCGAGGTCAACGGCCGGATGCGGGCCTGGTGCGAGGTCGACGCCGGGCTGGTCCGCGACTGGCTGGCCGCGCCGTCGATGGGTCGCTTCCTGGCCGAACGCGTGGCGCCGGCTCACCGCTGCGACTAAGCCGCCAGGGCCGGTCGTCGACGGGTTCGGAACACACGGCGACACGACCGGCGTGCCGGAATGTTAACCTATGGGCTAAGTTTCCACGAAATCCCCGCCGCGGGACCGCCGATGACCACCAAGAAAAGTGAACCGACCAAGGCCGCGGCGAGCGCGGCCCGACGCGGGCGCCCGCCGAGGCGGGTCTACATCAACGTGCTGGTGAAGGCGACGACACGCGAGGGGCTGACCCGTCTCAAGGCGACGGAGGACCTGCCGAGCCAGGGCGAGGTCATCGACATGCTGGTGGCGCAGTACCTCGCCGCCAGGCCCAAGCGCGGCACCTCGTCCGAGGACTGACCGGCGCCGCGCGGGACCCGCGTCAGCGGCGCGCGTCCCCGAGGAATCCGAGCAGCAGGCGCACGACCTCGTCGGGCCGTTCCTGCTGCACCCAGTGGCCCGCGCCGTCGACGAGCTCGCACGCCGTCATGCGG
The DNA here is from genome assembly GCA_037137595.1 of Burkholderiales bacterium. GTDB lineage: Bacteria > Pseudomonadota > Gammaproteobacteria > Burkholderiales > Burkholderiaceae_E > UBA4615. The sequence continues at coordinate 4,541 of JBAXJZ010000096.1, forward strand.
GCGCATGCGCGCGTGCGCATCGCGTCGAAGTCGCCGGGCTTCTGGTGGATGCCCCAGTCGCTCGAACCGGCGACGTACATCGCGGGCACCTCGATCCGCCGACCGGCCCAGGTCTGCTGCTCGGCGACGAAGCGCCCCGAGGTGCCGCAGCGGTACCACTGCAGGCCGCCCTGGAAGCCGGAGCGCGCGTATTCGGCGGTGTAGACGGCGAGCGCCTCGTCGGGCAGCCAGCGGCAGGCGGCCTGCTGCGCCGCGCTCGGCGCATGCGGCGCGACCGCCGCCGGCATGTCGTCGGCCAGGTCCATCACGTAGTAGGTGGGCAGCTTCGCGAGGTCGTCGGCGGTCCAGCCGTCGAGCCGGTACGGTCGGTTGTCGGCCCAGTCGGCGCTCTTCACGTAGTAGTAGGCGCGCAGGAACGCGTGCAGCCCCTGCGGCGCGCCGAGCATGTCGGCATCGGCCTCGGGGGTGGAGTAGTACCACTGGTAGTGCTTGCGCGGACGCGGCAGTGCGGCCAGCGCCGCCAGCGTCGCCGACGGATCGCCGGGCGCCTTCGGACCGCCCAGCGGCGGCAGCGACGGCGGCCCGCCGAAGGGCGCGCTCATCAGCACCACCGAGCGGAACACGTCGGGGCGCATCAGCGCGGCCCAGGCCGCGACCGGCGAGCCGAAATCGTGACCGATCACCGCGTCGACGTGGTCGCGTCCGAGCGCGGCGACCAGGCCCATCGCGTCACGCACCAGGTTCGCCATCCGGAACGGCTCGAGCGGCGCGTCGTAGCCTCGGGCCCAGCCGGTGGTGCGGCCGTAGCCGCGCTGGTCGGGGGCCACCACGTGATAGCCCGCGTCGGCGAGCGCCGGCATCACCGCTCGCCAGCTGTAGGCGAGCTCGGGGAAGCCGTGCAGCAGCAGCAGCATCGGCGCACCCTCGCGCGCGAAGCCCGCCTCGAGCACTTGCATCCGCAGCCCGTTGACGCCGTCCACGAAGCGCGCACGCACGCCGGCGGGCAACAGCGCCGCGTCGAGCGGCGGCAGCGCGGGATCGACCGGTCCGCCGCTCATGCGCCGACCCTCCGGCCGCTCGCGGCCTCGAACCAGTGAAGGTGCGCGGGCGGCGCGGACACGCCCACCGTCTGCCCCGCGCTCGGCGCCGACGCGGTGCCGTCGATCCGCACGGTGAACGCGGTCTCGCCGATCCGGCCGTGGATCAGCCGCTCGGCGCCCAGCATCTCGACCAGTTCGACGCGCATCGGCCAGCCGCCGGGCTCGAGTCCGAGGTGCTCGGGCCGCACGCCCAGCACCAGCTCGCCCGAGCGCGGCGCGGCCGCGGGGAGCGCGACGACCGCCCCCGGCAGCTCGAAGCGCGTGCCCTCGGCGCGGCCCGGCGCGAGGTTCATCGGCGGCGAGCCGATGAAGCCCGCGACGAAGGTCGTCTCGGGCCGCGCATAGACCGCCTCGGGCGTCCCGATCTGCTCGACCACCCCCTTGTTCATCACGATCATCCGTTGCGCCAGCGTCATCGCCTCGACCTGGTCGTGGGTGACGAAGAGCGAGGTCACGCCGAGCTCGGCGTGCAGCTTGCGGATCTCGATCCGGGTCTGCGCGCGCAACTTCGCGTCGAGGTTCGACAGCGGCTCGTCGAAGAGGAAGACCTGCGGGTTGCGGACGATCGCTCGGCCCATCGCCACGCGCTGGCGCTGGCCGCCCGACAACTGCCGCGGCTTGCGCTCGAGCAGCGCACCGAGCTCCAGGATGCCGGCCGCCTTGCGCACGCGCGCGTCGATCTCCGCCTTCGGCACCTTCGCGATCTTCAGCCCGTAGGCCATGTTCTCGTACACGCTCATGTGCGGATAGAGCGCGTAGTTCTGGAAGACCATCGCGATGTCGCGCTCGGAGGGCTCGACGTCGTTGACCACGCGACCGCCGATGGCGATCTCGCCACCGCTGATCTCCTCCAGCCCGGCGACCATCCGCAGCAGCGTGCTCTTGCCGCAGCCCGAGGGCCCGACGATCACGATGAACTCGCCGTCGGCGATCTCGGCGGACACGCCGTGGATCACCCGGTTCGCCTGCGGGCCTCGCCCGTATTCCTTCACCACCTCGCGGATCGACAGCGCGCCCACGTCATTTCTCCGAATCGACCAGTCCCTTGACGAACCAGCGCTGCATCAGCAGCACCACCAGCGCCGGCGGGATCATCGCGAGCATCGCGGTCGCCATCACGACGTTCCATTCGGTCGCCGCGTCACCGCCCGAGATCATCCGCTTGATGCCCATGACGACCGGGTACATCGACTCGTCGGTGGCGATCAGCAGCGGCCACAGGTACTGGTTCCAGCCGTAGATGAACTGGATGACGAACAGCGCCGCGATGCTGGTCGTCGACAGCGGCACCAGCACGTCGCGGAAGAAGCGCATCGGCCCCGCACCGTCGATCCGCGCCGCCTCGACCAGCTCGTCGGGCACGGTCAGGAAGAACTGCCGGAAGAGGAAGGTGGCCGTCGCCGACGCGATCAGCGGCACCGACAGCCCCGCGTACGAATTCAGCATGCCGAGGTTCGAGACCACCTCGTAGGTCGGGCCGATCCGCACCTCGACCGGCAGCATCAGCGTCACGAACACCATCCAGAAGAACAGGTCACGGCCGGGGAAGCGGAAGTAGACGAACGCGAACGCCGACAGCAGCGAGATCGCGATCTTGCCGATCGCGATGGTGAGCGCGGAGACCAGGCTCACCCAGAGCATCGGGGCGACCGGCGCGAGCGTGCTGCCGTACTGGGTCTGGCCGCCGAAGAGCGCCATCCGGTAGCTCTCGACGAGGTTCGTGCCGGGCACCAGCGACATCGGCCGGTTCTGCACGATCTGCTCGGCGGTCTGCGTCGACGCGACGAAGGTGAGGTAGAGCGGGAACGCGACGATCGCGACGCCGAGCACCAGCACCAGGTGCGCGAGCAGGTTCAGTCCGGGGCGACGCTCGACCATCTCAGTACTGCACCTTCCGCTCGACGTAGCGGAACTGCACCGCCGTCAGCAGGACGACGATCACCATCAGCACCGCCGACTGCACCGCGGAGCCGCCGAGGTCGAGCGCCTTGAAGCCGTCGTAGTAGACCTTGTAGACCAGGATCGCGGTGTCCTTGCCCGGGCCGCCCTGCGTCGACGCGTCGACGATCGCGAAGGTGTCGAAGAACGCGTAGACCACGTTGATGACCAGCAGGAAGAAGGTCGTCGGCGACAGGAGCGGGAAGACGATCGTCCAGAAGCGGCGCCACGGGCGCGCGCCGTCGATCGCGGCGGCCTCGATCAGGCTCTTCGGGATCGACTGCAGCCCAGCGAGGAAGAAGAGGAAGTTGTACGAGATCTGCTTCCAGACGGCGGCCATCACGATGAGCGTCATCGCGTCGCGCGAATCCAGCAGATGGTTCCAGTCGTAGCCGAGCCGCTGCAGCGCCCAGCTGACCACGCCGATCGAGGGCGCGAACATGAACAGCCACAGCACGCCGGCGACGGCAGGCGCGACCGCGTACGGCCAGACCAGCAGCGTCCGGTAGATCATCGTGCCCTGCAGCACGCGGTCGGCCATCACCGCGAGCAGCAGCGACACGGAGAGCCCGATCACGGCGACCAGCACCGAGAACACCGCGGTCGTTCGAAAGGATGCGACGTAGGTGGCATCGCCGAAGACCCGCACGAAGTTCTCGAGCCCGACGAACTCGGTCGAGGTGCCGAACGCGTCCTGGGAGAGCACCGACTGCCAGATCGTCTGGCCGGCGGGCCAGAAGAAGAACACCAGCACGACGGCGATCTGCGGCGCGATCAGCGCGTAGGGCAGCCAGACGCTGGCGAATCGGACGCGTTTTTCGATGGCCACGGGGAGATCCGCTGGAAGGGGAGCCGCCCGCCCGCCCGCGGCGCGGGGCGCCGGGCGGGCGGCGCGGGCGCGCCCGCCGCGATCAGGCCTTGCTCGCCTTCTCGAAGCGCTCGAGCTGCTCGTTGCCGCGCTTGACCGCGGCATCGAGCGCTTCCTTTGCGCCCTTCTTGCCGGCCCAGACCTGCTCGAGCTCCTCGTCGATGATCGTGCGGATCTGGACGAAGTTGCCGAGGCGGATGCCGCGCGACTTGTCCGTCGTCTTGCGGATCATCTGGGTGACCGACACGTCGGTGCCGGGGTTCTGCTTGTAGAAGCCCGCCTTCTCGGTCATCTCGAAGGCGCCCATCGTGATCGGCAGGTAGCCGGTCTGCTGGTGGCTCTTCGCCTGGACGTCGGCCTTGGACAGGTGATCGAAGAACGCGGCGACGCCCTTGTACTCCTCGGACTTCTTGCCGGCCATCACCCACAGGCTCGCGCCGCCGATCACGGTGTTCTGCGGCGTGCCCGGGACGTCCGGGTAGTACGGCAGCGGCGAGATGCCCGAGGCGAACTTGGCGTTGCGCTTGACGTTGCCGTACAGCGCCGACGAGCCGGTGGTCATCGCGCACTCGCCCGAGACGAAGGTCGCGTCGGCCGCGTTGGCGCGGCCCTTGTAGACGAACAGGCCCTGCTTGGCCATGCTCGCCATGTTCTCGATGTGCCGCACGTGCAGCGGCGAGTTGAACGCGAGCCGCGCGTCCAGGCCGTTGAAGCCGTTGCGCTTGGTAGCGAACTCGACGTTGTGCCAGGCCGAGAAGCTCTCGAGCTGCGTCCAGCTGACCCAGCTGGTGGTCAGCGGGCACTTGTGGCCGCTGGCCTTCAGCATCGCCGCGGCGCGGGCGACCTCGGGCCAGGTCTTCGGCGGGTTCTCCGGGTCGAGGCCGGCCGCCTTGAACGCGTCCTTGTTGTAGTGGAAGACGGTGGTCGAGCTGTTGAACGGGAAGCTCAGCATCTGGCCGTTCGGCGCGGTGTAGTAGCCCGCGACGGCCGACACGTACGCGTTCGGGTCGAACTTGTACCCGGCGTCGGTCATCACCTTGCCGACGGGCACGATCGCGCCCTTGCTCGCCATCATCGTCGCGGTGCCGACCTCGAAGACCTGCAGCACGTGAGGCGCGTTGCCGGCACGGTAGGCGGCGACCGCGGCGTTCAGCGTCTCGTCGTAGGTGCCCTTGAAGACCGGCACGACCTTGTAGGCCTTCTGGCTGTCGTTGAAGTCCTTGGCCAGGCCGTTGACCCATTCGCCGAGCGCGCCGCTCATGGCGTGCCACCACTGGACCTCGACCTGGGCGTGTGCCGGCGAGGCGGCGGTCGCCGCGAGCGCCGCGGCGAACATCAGGGACCTGAGCTTCATCTCGTCTCCAAGGGCGTGTTGAAAAGGCGCGCAGTCTGGGCTGCGGTCATGACACTCGTGTGTCCGGCGGGCGATCGGGCCGGTGGCCCGTCGCCGGGGCACCGGCCGGGTCGGGGGCCATGATGCCCGAGCGGGCGCGTATCGGGAACCGGCAACGGCCACGCTGTCACGATCCGGATGACAGGTATATGATAAGTCATCTATATCATCCGGAAACGGCCGGGTCCCCGCTCAGCACCGATGCCCGATTCCCCCGACAACATCGGCTTCCTGGTCGCCGACGTCGCCCGCCTGATGCGGCGCGCGTTCCAGCAGCGCCTCGAAGGCCGCGACCTGACCTACGCGCAGGCCCGCGCGCTCGTGTGGCTGGCCCGACAGCAGGGCCTGCGGCAGGTCGATCTCGCCGAACAGCTGGAGATCCAGCCGATCACCCTCGCCCGCCTGATCGACCAGCTCGCCGGGGCCGGCCTCGTCGAGCGGCGCCCCGATCCGGCCGACCGCCGTGCCTACCGCCTCCACCTGACGCGCGCCGCCGCGCCGCGGATCGCGGAGATCCGCGCGATCGGCGAATCGATCCGCGCGGATGCGCTCGCCGGCCTGTCGCGCGCCGAGGCCGCGCAGGCGCTGGGCGCGCTGCGCCGGATGCGTGACGCACTGGCCTCGCCGCCGCGCCGCGCGG
>JBAXJZ010000097.1:0-10375 GCA_037137595.1 Burkholderiales bacterium
GGACGCGGGCCCGACGGGCAGGGGGACGCCCTCCGCGGCGGCGGCGACGGTGGTCGACCGCGAGGCGGGCACGGCGGGATCGAGGGGCGGGCGCATGGCGGCGATCGGTTCGGGGGGAGGGCGGATGCTGACCCGTGCCGTGCCCGCGGGCAAGCCGGGCGGTCACCGCGGCGCGGAACGCAGGCCGCGCCGTCGCAGCGCCCGCGCGCTGAACGGACCGCTCCGCCGCATCGCCCGCGCGCCGGGCGGACCGCTTCGTCGCATCGCCCCTGCGCCGCACGTGTCCCCCATCGAGGCGACGCATGCCGTGTTCGCGGGATGAGCCGGTCCGCCCGCCGCACGTACGGTGGAGACCGGTGCCGACCTCCCGGTCGGCCCGTTCGACACGGAGTCCGCGATGTCACGTCCCGCCTGGATCGCCCCGCTCGCCGCCGCCGGCCTCGCCGTGGCGGCGGCGCTGCCGCTCGCGGCCTCGCTGCTTCCGGCACCGGGCCGCCCCGCGCCGGTCTCGCGCCCGGTCGCGTCCGTGCCCGACGAGGCCGACGACCCCGACCTCGTCGACCGGCTCGAGCGCCTGGTGGTGGTCGACGCGGACGGCTCGCTGCCGCCGGTCCACCTCGAGACCCTGCGGGCATTCGTGCGCGCGATGCCGGCCGAGGGCGCCACGCTGCAGGCCACGCTGTGCGCCGCGTCGGACGACACCGGCGGCTGGCGCCTCGCGCGGGCGCTGTCGCGGGCCTTCGCGCAGGCCGGCGTGCCGGCGTGGTCGATCCGCGCGCAGTCCGCGGACTGTCCGCTGCCGAATTCGGCGGTGCTCGCCTCGGGGGGATGAGGGCGTCGCGCGCGCCCGGGCGCGGACCGGCGGCGCGTCAGCGCGTCGTGCCGCGCTCCGGCACTTCCGCCGGCGGTCCGGCCAGGCCGATCCGCGTCGACGGCCACGGCACCGTCGGCGGCGCCACCGGTGCGTCCTCGGCCACCACGCGGTCGCGGCCCTCGGCCTTCGCGCGGTAGAGCCGGCGGTCCGCCGCGAGCAGCAGTTCCTCCAGCGTCGCGCCGTCGGGCGCGGCCGCCATGCCGATCGACACCGTCACCGGCGTCTCCGGCTGCAGGCCGAACGCGGTCGCGCGGACCGCGTCGCACAGTCGCTGCGCGTGCAGGCGGCCGTTCTCGGGCGAGGCGTCGGGCAGCAGCAGGCAGAACTCCTCGCCGCCGTAGCGGCCCACCAGCGCGTCGTCGGGCGAAGCCTCGCGCAGCAGCTTCGCGAAGCGCGCGAGCACCCGGTCGCCGCTCGCATGGCCGAATCGGTCGTTGACCTGCTTGAACCGGTCCAGGTCCATCAACAGCAGCACCGGCCGGCGGCCGCGCTCGAGCGCGCGCCGCGCGCCCTCGAGGAAGCTGCGGCGGGTGCGCACGCCGGTCAGCGCGTCCACGGTCGCGAGCCGCCAGAGCTCCGCCGACAGGCGCCCGTTGACCAGGCCCACCAGGATCATCGACCAGACCATCGGTCCGAGCGCGAACACCGTGGGCATCAGCATCTGAACCGGTCCCTCGACGATGCCGGTGACCGACATCCGCTCGCCGAGCACCAGGGTCATGCCGGTGCGCGAGAGCTGGCCGAGCGCGAAGAGCACGGTGAAGCCCAGCAGCCATCGCAGCGGCACGACCGCGTCGCCGCCCGCGGCCAGCGCGCGCAGGATCAGCGGCACGGCGGCGAAGGCGAAGCCCGCGTGGAGGATGGAGTTCGTGTGCAGCCGCACCGCGACGCTCTCGAAGTCCAGCGCGTTGCCGTGGAGCGTGTTGAACACCACCAGCGTCGCGAAGGTGCCCCAGGCGAGGCCCGGCATCGGCCGCGCGCCCACCAGCCGGCGCACGCCCTCGTAGGCGAACGCCGCCGCGGACGTGCCCAGCACGTTCGCAACGCCCACCGTCAGGAAGTCGGGCAGCCCGCCGCGCATCGCGAGCAGCCCCATCGCCACGCCGAAGGCCGCCTGCGAGCCCGCCGCCCAGACCAGCCCCTCGCGCGACGGACGGTGCAGCCCGCGGCTCGTCCACAGCATGGCGGCGCACGCCAGCGCGGTGAGCGCGCCGACGAAGAACAGCGTGCGGACGTCGAACAGCAGCAGCATCGCGCGATTGGGCCATGCCCTGTCACGGTGCGCCCGACTCGTCGAGCAGCGGTTGTCCGCGCCGGACCGGCGGCGGACGCGTGCCGATCGCCGAGGGGTCGGGCGGGCCGATCGGGTCCGGCGCGCTAGAGTGCGGGCCGACGGGACGACGACGCAGGAGACACGACGATGACGGCGGTGCGCACCGAGGTGGCGGGCAGCGTGTGGAAGGTCGAGGTGGCCGTGGGCCAGCCGGTGGCCGAGGGCGACGCGCTGGTGATCGTCGAGTCGATGAAGATGGAGATCCCCGTCGAGGCGCCGCGGGCCGGGACGGTGGCCGAGATCCGCGTGGCAGAGGGCGAGCGCGTGGCCGAGGGCGCGGTGGTGGTGACGCTGGCCTGAGTCACCGCGGCGTGCGCCGCGGCCCGGGTCGTCATCGCGGCCGGGCGCCCGGCGCGGTCCTCAGGCCGGCACCTCGCTGCCGTCCCACGCGAAGACCTTGCCGCTGTCGGCCGGCCCCAGCCGCGCGATCACGTCGAGCAGCATCGCGGCCGACTGTGCCGGCGTGAAGAGCTTGCCGTCGGCCACGTTCGCCTGGAACGGCTTCGACAGCGCCGTGTCCACCGTGCCCGGGTGCAGCCCCACGCAGACGCCCTCGCGCGCGCTGCGCGCCCATTCGATGGCCGCCGTGCGCAGCAGCTGGTTGAGCGCCGCCTTCGACGCGCGATAGCCGTACCAGCCGCCCAGCCGGTTGTCCGAGATCGAGCCCACGCGGGCCGAGACCGCGGCGAACGTGGACCGCCCCTCGCGCGGCATCGCCGGCAGCAGGTGCTTGGCCATCAGCGCCGGGCCCGTGGCATTGACCGCGAAGAGCCGCGCGAGCCGGGCGCCGTCGAGCATCGCGAGCGACTTCTCCGGCCGCAGCCCGTCGGGCGCGTGCAGCAGCCCCGTGGCCACGATCGCGAGCCGCGGCGGCGCGAGCCCGCGGGCGATCGCGACGGCGGCGACGATCGACGCCTCGTCGGTCACGTCGACGCGGGCGCGCACCACGCGGGTGCCGCCCGGGGCGACCGACACCTCGGGCGCGTCCGGCCCCGAGCGCGACAGCGCGAGCACCGTCGCGTGCGCGCCGCGGGCGACGAGCGCATCCACGAAGGCCGCGCCCAGCCCGCCCGAGGCGCCGACGACGACCGCGCCCGCGTCGCTCACAGCGCGGCGGTGAAGCCGCCGTCGACCACCAGCGTGTGGCCGTTGACGAAGGCCGCCTCGTCCGAGGCGAGGTAGACCGCCGCCGAGCCGATCTCCTCCGGCCGGCCCCAGCGGCCGACCGGCGTGCGGCCGGTGACCCAGCCGCTGAACTTTTCGTCGTTGACCAGCGCGGTGTTCATCTCCGTGCCGAAGTAGCCGGGCGCGATGCAGTTGACCGTGACGCCGTGGGGCCCGAGCTCCACCGCGAGCGAGCGCGTGAGCGCGTGGACCGCGCCCTTGGAGGCGATGTAGGCCGAGACCGTGGGCCGTGCGGCGAGCGCCGTCATCGAGCCGGTGATGACGATGCGGCCGCGCCGGGCGGGCTGCATGACCTTCGCGGCCTCCTTGGCGAGCGCCCAGACCGCGGTGAGGTTGGTGTCGATCACACGTCGGAAGTCCTCGATCGGGAACTCGGTGATCGGGCTGCGGTGCTGGATGCCCGCGTTCGCGCAGAGGATGTCGAGCCGCCCGTGGCGGGCCACCGTGTCCTGCACCGCGGCGGCCATCGCGGCGGTGTCGGTCACGTCGAAGGCCGCGACCTCGCCTTTCAGCCCCTCGCGGGCCAGCTCCGCGCGCCGCGCGTCGAGGGCGGCCGTGTCCCGGCCGTTGAGCACCACGTGCGCGCCGCTGCGCGCGAGCGCCTGCGCCATCGCCCAGCCGAGCCCCCGCGATGCGCCGCTGACCAGCGCCACCTTGCCGTCGAGCCTGAACACGATCCCCGTCTCCTCGTTCTCGTTGGAGGCGCGAGCATACGGCAGCGGCGTGCCGGCCGCCGCCGCCGCCTCACCACGAGCGCGGCAGGGGCTTGAGCAGCGCGATGCGGCGGCCCTCGACCGACACGTAGCCGCCCTGCACCAGGTCCTTCATCAGCCGGCTGACCATCTCGCGCGAGCAGCCGATCTCGCTGGCGAGCAGCGCGTGCGTGGTGCGCTCCGGCAGCCGCCGCAGGCCGCTGCCGTCGTCCGTCGCGATCGCCTCCAGCCGCCGCGCGAGCCGCCCGTAGACGTCCAGCGTGGCCATGCCGCGGGCCGACTCCGTGGCGAGCCGCGCGCGCCGGATCACCCGCGCGATGAGGCCGAGCGCGAGGTCCGGATCGCGCGAGATCTGGTCGCGCAGCGTCTGCCGCGTGATGACCGAGCAGGTGGCGGGCTCGACCGTGATGACGCTGGCCGACCGCGGCCCGCCGTCCAGGGACATTTCTCCCACGCACTCGCCGGGGCCGTGGACGTTGAAGGTGACCTCGCGGTCGCGGGCGCCTTCGGTGCCGGTGGAAAAGACCCGGAGGCGGCCGGTCAATACGATGAACAGGGTATCGCCCTCGTCGCCTTCGTTGATGAGGATCGTGCCTCGGCGGTACCGACGCACGACGCCGCGCTCGGCGAGGGCGCGCATCGACGGGTCGGTGACGGCGGCGAACGGGTCGGTGGCGGCGCGGCTGGTAGAGGCAGGGGTGCGAGGCATGGCAGCAGGCTCGGACTGCAACGGGGGTGAAAGGTTTCGAGCGCAGCGTTTCGACAATCGGTACGACTTTCGCCGGAAGCCCGGTCATCGAGCGCCCGGCCTCGAACTCTTGCCGGCAATTGCGGATTGGGGTGAGTTTCGAACAGGGCCGACAGTCGCGCCGGCTGAAACGGCAACGCATAATCGTTACATGAACGACACGGTATCTGCCGCGGCGCCACCTGACGATCCGGGCCTCGTGCGACGGACGCGGCGGGGCATCGTGGTCATCGATCTCGTCGAATCGGTTCGATTGTTCGAGCGCGACGAACTCGGTACCGCCACGCGCTGGCGGGACGTGGTCAATGCTGTCGAAGCGATGCTGCCCGATCACGGCGGCCGCCTCGTGAAGAGTCTGGGGGACGGCTTGCTGCTCGAATTCGACACCATCCCGGAAGCCGCGGCCTGTGCGCTGAGGATCAAGGCACTGATGGACGAGCGGGCCCGGACGCAGCAGGACGTCGAAGCGCTCGCGTTGCGGATCGGCCTTCACGCGGCCGACATTCTCGTCGATCGTCACGACATCTACGGCACGGGCGTCAACCTGTGCGCGCGCATCGCGTCGTTGGCCGAGCCCGGAGGGATCGTCACCTCGTCGGAGGCGCGCGATCTGCTGGTCGAGAAGCTCGATGCGAGCCTGGAGGATCTCGGCGAGTGCTACGTGAAGCACCTTCCGAATCCGATCCGCGCCTACCGGATGGCTCCGCCCGATCGAGACATCGACATCGCGCGAACGCCGATTCCCGAAACCAGCCTGCACCCGGTGCTGGCCGTATTCCCCTTCAAGGTTCAGCCAGACGATCCGAAGCTCTCCCTTCTCGGGCACGTCCTCGCCGACGAGATCAACGTGGCGCTGTCTCCCAGCCTCGACCTGAACGTCATCTCGCGACTTTCGGTGAATGCGCTTGCCGATCGGAGTCTTGACCTCGACCTGTGCCGACGGATGCTCGGGGCTCACTATGTCATGACCGGGACGGTGCGGGCTTACGGTGATCGCGTCGTGGTGTTGGGCGAATTGGCCGATACCCGTTCGCAGCAGATCGTCTGGGCCGAATCCATGCGCGCGACGGTCTCGGACATCCTCGCCGGGGACGGCGAGATGCTGCATGCCCTTGCTGGCGCGATCCGCGGTGCGATTCTCTCAACAGAGGTGAATCGGGCTCGTCTCCAGCCGCTGCCCACGCTGGAGAGCTATTCCCTGCTGCTGGGTGGCATCGCGATGCTCCACCGTTCGTCGCGCGACGACTTCGTCCGTTCACTTGCTTTGCTGGAGACACTGCGGGAGCGTCATCCCAAGCAGTCGTCGATTCACGCGTGGGTCGCGAAATGGCATGTGCTGAACGTGGCGCAGGGATGGTCGACCGATCCGGCGGACGACACCCGTCGCGCGATGGATGCCACGCGACGTGCGCTGGATCTGGACGACAGGAATTCGGTCGCACTCGCCATCGACGGCCTCGTCAACACCAGCCTGCTCAAGCGACTGGATGTGGGCATGGCGCGATACGAGGCCGCAATCGATGCCAACCCCAATGACGGCCTCGCCTGGGCACTGAAGGGGACACTGCATGCGTTCCGGGGCGAAGGCATCCCTGCGGTGCATGGCACCCGGCACGCTCTCAAGCTGTCTCCGCTCGATCCGCTTCGGTATTTCTACGAAACGCTGGCCGCGACGGCCGAGCTGTCGGCCGGGAACTACGACAACGTGATCGTTCTCGCCAAGCAGTCGCTCCGGGGAAATCGGACGCATACCTCGACGTACCGATCGCTCGCGATTGCGCAAGTGGAGTCCGGCCGGCTCGACGAGGCGCGCGCGACCGTCGCCGATCTGATGAAGCTCGACCCCGGATTCACGGTGTCCCGATACCGCAACTGGACTCCGAGCATCGATTTCGACACTGGGCGCCGATGGGCCGACGCATTGTCCCTGGCCGGCGTCCCCGCGTGAAACCCGGCCGTCCTCGGCCATCGTTGGAGCGAACGCATGTCTGGTGAAGTCGGAGCAGTCGGAGCAGTCGGGGCGGTTGGGGCAGTTGGGGCAGTCGGAGCGGTAGGCGCCGTCGGCGCCGTCGGCGCCGTCGGTGCGGTGGGCGCAGTCGGGGCTGGGAGCTACGGCTCACCGTCGGCAACGGGTGCGCTCGTTCTGCACAGGGACGGCATCGTAGGGCCATGGGATCCCAACGCGATTTCGGTTCCCGCGATACCGGCGTTCGACGCGGCCGATCCCCTGCGGTGCGAAGCCTGGGTTCGGGTGACGACGCTCGAAATGGAATTGCTGTCCCAGCTGCGTTTCGACGTGGCCAAGCCGACTGACGCCGCGGAGCCGACTTCAGGGCGTGACGCCTTCCGAATGTCCTACCTGGCCGACGAAGGCGGCGGTGCATTTCGCGCAGTGCCGATCGCATCGATCGTGAGACCGACGCGCGAGGTGTTCCGGGCCCAACTCGACCTGGTCGAGCAATACACCGACCTGCGTGCCGAGCGCGCTGGGGAGGTCCTCGCCCAGGTCCCGTCGCAGTACGCGTTCTGGAGTTCGGTCACGAACTTTCACCCGGACCGTCATCCCCGCACGAACGAACTCATCGATGTCGCGCTGAGGATGGCCCGCGGGGTCGAGCTGCGCTTCAAGCAGGCGCTCGGTTGCCCCCGCCCCGCCGAACTGTCTCCGCAGGTCCAGCCGATGCTGCTGACACCCGGCCACACGACGTTCCCGAGCGGGCATTCGACCGAGGCTCACCTGATCGCGTTCATCCTCGAACGCCTGATCGGCCCGGGCAGCGGATGGGGTCCGATGCTTCGCGACCAGCTGGCCCGTCAGGCGGGCCGGATCGCCGTCAACCGTACGGTCGCCGGCGTCCACTACCCTGTCGACAGTGCCGTCGGGTGCCTGCTGGGCACCGTGCTCGGCGAGTTCATGCTCGCGCGATGCGGTGCGAACCCCAAGCTCAAGGGCCTCGTCTTCGACGGCGAGAGGTATCCAGGGAACGAGGACTTCCGACCCGGAGTCCTCAGGCGCCTCTACGACGACGACGATCTCCCCGAATACGCCGAAGTCAGGGCAAGCGACGCACCGGTGTCCATGCGTTCGCCCCTGTTGTCCTGGCTCTGGGAGCGTGCGCGCGCCGAGTTTCCCCAGCCTGCCTGACGGAGATCCGCAACATGGTTCGGACTTGGCGGCAGACCGCGGCGATCGACTGCGGCACGACGCGTATCGACCCGTACCTGCTCTGGGCGCGCGTCACCGACTATGCGTCGCTCGGTGGGCGACCTGCGCAGGACGCCTGCTGGATTCCCGTACTGCTCGAACTCGAGGGGCCGGTTGCGGACCTGGCCCGGCAGACACCGATGGCGCTCTGCGAAATTCCGCCGGTCTACCTGGAGCCTGGACCGGGGCTCAAGGCGAGTCGGTTCTGTACCGCGAAGGTGTCGGAGGGATTCTTCGACCCCGCGACCAATCCGTGGCTCCAGCACGTGTTGCGGTTCGAGATCGGGCTGCCGGTCGTCGGATCGGGACGGGGCGCTCCGCGGATCGGAGAGGGCCGCGACGAACCGGAGGAACCGAAACCGATCGGGCCGCCGGTCCTGGCGATCATCGACGATGCGTTGCCCTTCCTGAGGTTCGCGAACGGCCGATGGCGATGGATCGACCTGTGGGATCAGGGGATCGCGGACGGGCTCCATCCCGACGGGCTTCCGTACGGGACGCGATTGATGGGGTTCGGTGGTGTCCCGCACGCCGACGTCGACGCGATGGGGCCTTACAGCGAATCCGTGTGGTATGACGCCTTCGGGGTCCGAATGCTGCGTCAGCGGTGGTCCCACGGATCCGCCGTGTTCGGTCTGGCGACGTTCAGGTCCCTTCCGTTCGACGACGATTCCGAGCCGACCTCCCTGATCGGCGTCCACCTTCCCCGCACGACCTGGGAGGACACATCGGGTCTGTCGCTGGGCGTACATGTGCTCGACGCGATGCGGTTCGCGATTCGATCCGCCGACGACTACGCCGATGCGAGGCGCAAACCCCCGAGTCCGATCGTGGCGAACATCAGCTACGGCCGCTTCGCCGGGGCGCACGATGGAAGCGGGCTGTTGTCCTGCGCGCTCGACGAGTTGCTCGAGCTGCGCAACGCCGAGCGTCGGCCGCTGGCCATCGTGCTTCCGGCGGGCAATGGCCAGTTGTCGCGCGGTCATGCCCGGATCGATGCGCTTTCGCCCGGTGCCACCGAAACGCTTCGTTGGCGGGTACAACCCGAAGACTTCACGCCGTCGTTCGTCGAGGTCTGGTTCGCGACGTCGGAAGGCGACCACATCCGCCTTCACGTGACCTCTCCGGACGGGCAGACCGGCACCGTATCGGCCGGCGAGTGCGCAGTGCTCGACGAGGGAGGGGCGATCGTCGCGTCGAGCGCGATGTACCGCAAGAGCGCGGCGGGCGATTCGGTGATGGCGTTGATCGCGCTCCAGCCGACGGCGGCGCTCGACCCGACCTGCGCGGTCGCACCATCGGGAACCTGGACGATCCGCATCGAGAACGCCGGATCCGTGCCGCTCACCGCCGACGCCTGGATCCAGCGTGACGATGTGTTCGGGCCGTCTCGCCTCAAGGGGCGGCAGTCCCGGTTCGACGATCCGGCCTATGTCCGGTTCGACACACGAGGCTGCAGGCTCGACGTCGATCCCGCCGGAACGCCCGCGCTGGTTCGACGCACGAATACGATCAATCCGATCGCCACCGGACGACACACGGTCGTCGTCGGGGCGTGCGTCGCGGAAACCGGCCGTCCGTCGAGGTATTCCGCATCCGGTTCGAGCGGGACGGCCGGTACTGCGGGCAGGTTGCCGGATGCCATGGCCGTGTCGGATCGCAGCGCCTCGCTGGGAGGCATTCCAACGGCTGGGGTCTCAACGGGAACGGTGGTCACTGCGGCTGGAAGCAGCCTGGCCGCACCCCAGGTCGCACGGTGGTTGGTCGATAGGCTGGCTGACCCGCATGGGCCGGTCCCTTCGACCGATCCGGGCTGGGCGCGTGAGTGGGTGCGTACGGCATTTCCGGCCGCCACTTCACAACAGGCCCTGCGGCGAGAGGAACAGGGGCCCAGGACCATGACCGCGGATGCCGACGCGACTCGTGGTGAAGCCGCGTTCGTGCCTGCGCCGGTGAATGATCCACGAGGAATCTGGCGCTGAACGGGCACGGCCCGGAGATATCGGTCACCTCCGGTGCCTGACCGGGTGCGCGGATCCGCAATCAGGCTGATCGTGCGGAAGCGGTCGCTCTTTTGGCGATGCGCGAGCGGAGAGGTGGCGCGCAGTGTTTTGGCCGCCTGCAAGCTCGCCGCCGTCTTCATCGTCGCTACCGCGCGCCACGGCGACCGGGGCGTGCTGAAGCGCTGCCCACCTCACGCCGCCGGCGGCCACGCGAACTGCCGCGCCACCAGCGCCAGCAGCGCCCCCCGATCGGTCAGACCTGCCGCGCGCCGCGCACCCCGCGTCGCGCGCCGCTCCGCCTGCGGCGGCGGCAG
>JBAXJZ010000098.1:0-10310 GCA_037137595.1 Burkholderiales bacterium
TTCGGCGGGATGTCCGCGCGGTGCTGGGGCAGGCGCGGGCGGAGGAGTGAGGGGGCGCGGGGCGGTGGCCGGCGGGTGAAGGGTCGGCCGCCTCCCGGCGGAATCACGTCCTGGGAACACGAGGGGGTCCGCAGGCATGCGGACACCCGCCGGGCCGGCGACCCGCGTGCGGGTCGCCGAGCAATGCGCGGCGCACCGGCTCAGCCGTCGAGCGCCTCGATCGCGGCGCCGAGCTCCAGCCAGCGCTCCTCCGCGGCGTCGCGTTCGGCCTGCAGCGTCGCGCGCTCGCGGCCGAGGCGCGCGCCGGCGTCGGCGTCCCGATAGGCCTGCGGATCGGCCAGCCGCGCGTCCACCTCGGCCAGTCTCGCCTCGATCCGCGCGAGCTCGCGTTCGACCTCGTCGAGCCGCTTCTGCAGCGGCTTGCGCTGCGCCGCCCGCTGCGCGCGCTGCTCCGCGGCCGCGCGGCGCTCGTCGCGGCGCGAGACCGCCGGCGCCGCGGCGTCGTCGGTCGCGCTCGAGGCGGCCGCGGGCCTCTGCAGCAGCCACTGCGCGTAGTCGTCCAGGTCGCCGTCGAACGGTTCGGCCGTGCCGTCGCCGACGCGGACGAAGGCGTCGACGGTGGCGCGCAGCAGGTAGCGGTCGTGCGAGACCAGCAGCAGCGCGCCGTCGAACTCGGCGAGCGCGTCGGCGAGCGCGTCGCGGGTCGCGGCGTCGAGGTGGTTGGTCGGCTCGTCGAGCACCAGCAGCTGCGGGCGGCCCCAGACGAGCATCGCGAGCGCAAGCCGAGCACGCTCGCCACCGGACATCGGACCGACCGGACGGGTCGCGTCGTCGCCCCGGAACGCGAACCGGCCGAGCCAGTCGCGCAGCGTCTGTTCGCGTTCGTCGGGGGCCAGGCGCTGCATGTGGGCGAGCGCCGAGTCGCCCGCGCGCAGCGCGTCGACCTGCTGCTGCGCGAAGTAGCCGACGCGCACGGTGCGCGAGCGCTGCAGCTCGCCGCCCAGCGGTGCGAGCTCGCCGACGGCGGTGCGGATCAGCGTGGTCTTGCCGGCGCCGTTGCGGCCGAGCACGCCGAGCCGCGTGCCGCGGCCGACGGTCATCGACACGTCGCGCAGCACGGTCCGCACGCCGCCGTCCTCGCCGCCCTGCGGGTAGCCGACCGCGACGTCCTCCATGCGCACCAGCGGGTCCGGGCAGTCGCCCACCGGCTCGAAGTCGAAGTCGATGCCGCGGGTGGCGCGCAGCGGCGCGAGCACCTCGATCCGCTCGAGCGCCTTCAGCCGGCTCTGCGCCTGCTTCGCCTTGGTCGCCTTCGCGCGGAAGCGCTCGACGAAGGCGTGGAGGTGGGCGATCTTCGCCTGCTGCGCGACGATCGCGCGCTGGCGCTGTGCGGCGCGCTCGGCCCGGGCCTGCTCGCAGGCCGAGTAGCCGCCCGCGTAGCGGACGAGCTGGCGATCGTCGATCTGCAGCGTGGCCTGCGCGACGCGGTCGAGGAAGTCGCGGTCGTGCGAGACGACGAGGATCGTCGCCGGCAGCCGCATCAGCCGGCGCTCGAGCCAGAGCACCGCGTCGAGGTCCAGGTGGTTCGTCGGCTCGTCGAGCAGCAGCAGGTCGGCCGGGGCCATCAGCACCCGCGCGAGGTTCAGCCGCATCTTCCAGCCGCCGCTGAACGCATCGACCATGCGTTCCTGCTCGCCGGCGTCGAAGCCCAGGCCGTGGAGGAGCTCGCGGGCACGCGCCTCGGCCGACGGCCCGCCGGCGGCGATGACGTCGTCGTGCGCCTGTGCGATCGCGTGGCCGTCGCCGCCGGCCTCGGCCGCCGCGAGCGCGGCCTGCGCGCGCACCAGCGGCTCGTCGGCCTCCAGCACGAAGCGCCAGGCGGGCAGGGCGCTCTTCGGCATCGACTGCGCGAGGCGGGCGACACGCATCGGCGGCAGGTCGATGTCGCCGGCGTCCGGCACGATATCGCCGGCGATCGCGGCCAGCAGCGTCGACTTGCCGCTGCCGTTGTCGCCGATCAGCGCGATCCGCTCGCCGGGCGCGATCGCCGCGTCGGCGCCCTCGAGCAGCGTGCGCGCGCCGCGGCCCAGCGTCAGCCCGCGGATCCGGATCACGGCAGCGCGTCCCGCTCCAGCAGCACGATGCGGTCGTCGCCGCCTTCGGTGGGGACGTAGGCGAACTCGAGCCCGGGGAACGCGGCCTCGAAGAACGGCGCCTCGTGGCCGATCTCGAGCACCAGCAGGCCGCCGGGTTCGAGGTGGTCGCGCGCGCCGGCGACGATGCGCCGGATCACGTCCATGCCGTCGGCGCCGCCCCCGAGCGCGCCCTGCGGCTCGGCCCGGTACTCGGCGGGCAGCACGTCCATCGAGCCGCCGTTCACGTAGGGCGGGTTGCAGACGACGAGCTCGAAGCGTTCGCCCTCGACCGGGGCCCACAGGTCGCCGCGACGCAGCGTCACCCGCTCGCCCAGGCCGTGCAGCGCGACGTTGTCGGCGGCCAGTCCGAGCGCGTCGGCCGACAGGTCGGCCCCCACCACCTCGGCGGCCGGGAAGCGGCGTGCGGCCAGGATCGCGAGGCTGCCGCCGCCGGTGCACAGGTCGAGCACGCGCCCCACCGCGTCGTCGTCCGGCAGCCAGGGCGCGAGCGCGTCGGTGTCGAGCAGCTCGGCGATCGGCGAGCGCGGCACCAGCGCGCGCGGGTCCGACAGGAAGCGCACGCCGCGCAGCCAGGCCTCGCCGGTCAGGTAGGCGGCCGGGAGCCGTTCGGTGCAGCGGCGCTCGACGAGCTCGATCGCGGCCGCGACCTCGGCGGGCGCGAGCCGCGCGTCGAGCACCGGCTCGAGGCGGTCGGGCGGCAGGCGCAGCGACCAGAGCACGAGCCAGGCGGCCTCGTCCCAGGCGTCGGCGGTGCCGTGGCCGAAGCCCACGTCGGCCGCGGCCATCCGCGTCACCGACCAGCGCATCAGGTCGCGGACGGTCCGCAGGGCGACGCGGGCGTCGGCGGCGGAGGGCGTCGGGCGCTCGAAGCGGACGGAGGTCATCGGGGAGCTCTCCGGCAACCGCGATCGGTCGCGGCCGCAACAGGCCGGATGGGCGCGTCGGTCACGACCGCGCGCCTTCGTCGGCGGCCGGCAGCAGCGTCTCGATCGTCCGCCGGTAGACGTTCTTCATCGGCTGCAGCCAGTCGATCGCGATGCACTCGTTGCTCTTGTGGATCGTGGCATTCGGCGGGCCGAACTCGATGACCTCGCGGCTGATCGACGCGATGAAGCGGCCGTCCGACGTGCCGCCGGTGGTCGAGAGCTCGGTCTCCACCCCCATCTCGGCGCGGATCGCCCCGGCGAGCGCCTCGGACAGCGCGCCGCGCGGCGTGAGGAAGGGCAGCCCCGACAGCGACCAGTCGATCGCGTGGTCGAGGCGATGGGCGTCGAGGATCGCGTGCATGCGCGCCTTCAGGCCGTCGACGGTGGAGGCCGTGGAGAAGCGGAAGTTGAAGTCGACGATCGCCTCGCCCGGGATCACGTTGGTCGCGCCGGTGCCGGCGGCGATGTTCGAGACCTGCCAGGTGGTGGGCGGGAAGTACTCGTTGCCGTCGTCCCAGCGCTGCGCCACGAGTTCGGCGAGCGCGGGCGCGAGCTCGTGCACGGGATTGCGCGCGAGGTGCGGGTAGGCGACGTGGCCCTGCACGCCGCGCACCGTCAGCCGGCCCGACAGCGAGCCGCGGCGGCCGTTCTTCACCATGTCGCCGAGGACCTTGACCGACGTGGGCTCGCCGACGATGCAGTAGTCGAGCGTCTGCCCGCGCGCGCGCAGCGTCTCGACGACGCGCGTCGTGCCGTCGACCGCCGGGCCTTCCTCGTCGGAGGTGAGCAGCACGCCGATCGAGCCGGCGTGCGCGGGCCGGGCCGCGACGAACTCCTCGATCGCGACGGTGATCGCCGCGAGCGAGGCCTTCATGTCGGAGGCGCCGCGGCCGTACAGCGCCCCGTCGAACTCGGTGGGCTCGAACGGATCGGCCCGCCACCATTGGCGCGGGCCGGCCGGGACGACGTCGGTGTGGCCGGCGAACACCAGCAGCGGACCCGGCCGCGTGCCCCGGCGGAAGGCCCACAGGTTGTCGACCTCCCCGAACCGCATCGGCTCGAGCTCGAAGCCGACCGCGGCGAGGCGGGCGCCGAGGGCTGCCTGACAGCCCGCGTCGTCGGGCGTCACCGAGCGGCGGCGGATCAGGTCTTCGAGCAGGGCGCGGACGGGGCAGGCGGTCATGGGCGGATCGAACGGTCGGTCGCGCGGCGCGCGCAGGCGGGCCGCCGGACGCGCGGTGGCGGGGACGACTACGCCGCCGTCGGCGCGGACGCGGACGGCTCGGCGAACAGGTTGCGGTAGATCGGTTCGGAGAAGCCGACGACGATGCGATCGCCGGTCTCCAGGACCGGGCGCTTCACCAGCGTCGGGATCTCCAGCATCAGCTCGGACGCGCTGGACTGGTCGACGACGCTCGCCTTGCGGGTCGGCTCGAGCTGACGCCACGACAGGCCCCGACGGTTGAGCAGCGCATCCCAGGGCAGGTGGCCCATCCAGCGCGACAGCAGCGCCGCGTCCAGGCCGTCGGCGCGGAAATCGTGGAAGCGGAACGCGACGCCGTGCGCCCGCAGCCACGCCCGCGCCTTGCGCACCTGGTCGCAGCTGTCGATGCCGTAGACGACCACGTCACCGCCCATCAGATGTTCAGCATGAACTCGGAGAAGGTCGGCCCGTCGGTGGGCTTCTTCTCGGCGGGCGCGCCCGGTGCGGCCGGCGGATTCGGATCGTCGAACCGGCCGGCGAGCGGCACGTGCGGCGCGGCGGCGGCGTCCTCGGTGTTCTCGAGCAGCCAGAGCAGGTTGGTCGGCGAATCGGACTGCGCGAGCGCGTCCTCCTTCGCCACCTTCTTCGCACGGACCAGTTCGACCAGCGCGCGCTCGAAGGTCTGCGAGCCCGGCGCCATGCTCTTCTCCATCGCCTCCTTGACCTCGGACAGGCGGGCCTGCTCGATCAGTTCGGAGATGTAGGTGGTGTTGAGCAGGATCTCGACGGCGGGGATCCGCCCACTTGCCGACGAGCGGATCAGCCGCTGGGAGACGACGGCCTTGAGCGTGGTGGCGAGGTCCGACAGCAGCACGCGCCGGTTCTCGGGGGTGTAGAAGCTGACGATCCGGTTCAGCGCGTGCGAGGCGTTGTTCGCGTGCAGGGTGGCGACGACGAGGTGGCCGGACTGCGCGTAGGAGATCGACGCCGTCATCGTCTCGACGTCGCGGATCTCGCCGATGAACAGGCAGTCGGGCGCCTGCCGCAGCGCGTTCTTCAGCGCGATCTGCAGGGTCGCGGCATCGGTCCCGATCTGGCGCTGGTTGACCACCGAGCGCTTGTGCCGGAACGTGAACTCGATCGGATCCTCGAGCGTGAGGATGTGGCCGCTGCGGTGCGTGTTCCGGTGGTCGAGCAGCGAGGCCAGCGTGGTGGTCTTGCCCGAGCCGGTCGCGCCCACCACCAGCAGCAGGCCGCGCTTCTCGAGGATCAGCTCGGCCAGCACCGGCGGCAGGTTCAGCGACTCGAACTGCGGCACGTCGCCGGGGATGTAGCGGATCACCGCCGAGGTGGTGCCGCGCTGCCGGAACAGCGAGAAGCGGAAGCTGCCGACGTCGCGCAGGCCGTAGCCGACGTTGAGCTCGCTCTCGTGCTCGAACATCGCCCACTGCTTGTCGGTCAGCACCTCGCGCAGCAGCGCGTCGACCGAGGCCGGGTCCAGGCGCTGCTGGTTCACCGGCACCGTCGCGCCGTTGATCTTGATGTGCACCGCCGTGCCGGCAGCGATGAAGAGGTCCGAGGCCTTCTTCTCGGCCATCAGCGCCAGCAGTCGCTCCATCGCCATCGGTCGGTGCTCCTGTCGATCAGTCGCCGCGGAGCAGCTCGTTGATGCCGGTCTTCGCGCGGGTCTTCGCGTCGACGCGCTTCACGATGACCGCGCAGTAGAGGTTGCAGCCGGCCGACGGCAGGCTGCCCGCGACGACCACCGAGCCCGACGGCACGCGGCCGTAGGTGATCTCGCCGGTCTCGCGGTTGAAGATCTTGGTGCTCTGGCCGATGAACACGCCCATGCCGAGGACCGAGTTCTCCTCGACGATCACGCCCTCGACGACCTCGGAGCGCGCGCCGATGAAGCAGTTGTCCTCGATGATCGTCGGGTTCGCCTGCAGCGGCTCGAGCACGCCGCCGATGCCGACCCCGCCCGACAGGTGCACGTTCTTGCCGATCTGCGCGCACGACCCGACGGTGGCCCAGGTGTCGACCATCGTGCCTTCGTCCACGTACGCGCCGATGTTGACGTACGAGGGCATCAGCACCACGTTGCGGCCGATGAAGCTGCCGCGGCGGGCGACCGCCGGCGGCACCACTCGGTAGCCGCCTGCCGCGAAGTCCGCGGCGGTGAAGCCGTCGAACTTGGTCGGGACCTTGTCGTAGAACTGCAGACCGCCGGCCTGGACGGGCCGGTTGTCTTCCAGCCGGAACGACAGCAGCACCGCCTTCTTGACCCACTGGTGGACGACCCAGTCGCCGCCGGTCTTCTCGGCGACGCGCAGGCGGCCGGCGTTCAGCTCGGCGATCACGTGGTCGACCGCTTCGCGGATGTCCTTCGGGGCGGTGGCGGGCGACAGCTGCGTGCGCTGCTCCCAGGCCTGTTCGATCGTGGTGTGGAGGGCGGTCATCGTGTTGGGAGTCAGGGGCGGGTGGCGAGGGCCCGGATGCGGTCGGCGGCTTCGACGCAGGCGTCGAGCCCGTCGACCAGTGCGAGGCGGACGAACCCGGCACCGGGGTTGCGGCCGGCGACGGAACGGGCGAGGAAGCTGCCCGGCAGAACCAGCACATTATATTGGGCGTACAGGTCGCGAGCGAACCCGGCATCGTCGCCGCCGGGGACGCCCGCCCAGAGGAAGAAGCCGCCCTGCGGCGCGCTCACCCGCAGCGGGCCGGCCAGGCGCGGCAGCACCGCGTCGAACTTGGCCCGGTACAGCCGACGGTTCTCCTCGACGTGGGCCTCGTCGGTCCATGCGGCGACCGACGCGGCCTGGACGGTGGCGCTCATCGCGCCGCCGTTGTAGGACCGGAGCAGCAGGAAGCGGGCGATCAGCCGGGCGTCGCCGGCGACGAAGCCGGAGCGCAGCCCGGGCACCGACGAGCGCTTGGACAGGCTGGAGAAGACCAGCAGCCGCTCGAAACCGTCCCGGCCCAGTGCCTGGGCAGCCTGCAGCGCGCCCTCGGGCGGGGCGGCGTCGTCCGGGTAGATCTCCGAGTAGCACTCGTCGGCGGCGATCACGAAGCCGTGGCGGTCAGACAGCTCGAAGAGCCGCCGCCAGCCCTCCCGGTCGACGACCGTGCCCGTGGGGTTGCCGGGGGAGCAGACGTAGACCAGTTGCACCCGTGCCCAGGTCTCGGGCGGGACCGACTCCCAGTCGAGCGCGAACCCGGTGTCGGCCGACTGGTCGACGTAGACCGGCTCGGCGCCGGCCAGCAGCGCGGCACCCTCGTAGACCTGGTAGCAGGGGTTGGGCAGCAGGACCGCGGGCCGCGGCTCGCCGGGCCGTGCGTCGACGACCAGCTGGGCGATGGCGAACAGCGCCTCCTTCGAGCCGTTGACCGGCAGCACCTGGGTCGCCGGGTCGATCCGCGGCAGGCCGTAGCGGCGCTGCAGCCAGGCTGCGACCGCGCGGCGCAGCGACTCGCCGCCGGCCGTGGGCGGGTACGAGGACAGGCCGTCCAGCGCCGCGACCATCGCGTCCTTCACCCGCTGCGGGGCGGCGTGCTTCGGTTCGCCGATCGACATCGAGATCGGCGGGTGTGCGGCCGACGGCTCGATGCCGCGCAGCAGCGCACGCAGGCGCTCGAACGGGTAGGGCTGCAGGGAATCGAGAAGTCGGTTCAAGAGTCCGCCATAAACCGTTGTTTATTAGTAGAAATATGGATCGGCTCGTCAGCCGCGTATGCTCTGTTCGGCCGGGAAGCGGCCGATCTCGACATGCGGCGCCGGCTTCCAGCCGCGCTTGCGGTGCTCGGCCACGACGGTCGTGAAGATGCCGCCGCGGACGTACCAGCGGGCGGTCAGCCGCATGAAGCGCGGGCGGGTCGCCGCGACGAGTTCGTCGAGGATGCGGTTCGTCACCGCCTCGTGGAACGCGCCTTCGTTCCGGAACGACCACATGTAGAGCTTCAGCGCCTTCAGCTCGACGTTCTTGCGGTCCGGCACGTAGTCGATGACGATCGTGGCGAAGTCGGGCTGGCCGGTGAGCGGGCACAGGCAGGTGAACTCGGGCACCTCGATGTGCACGAGGTAGTCGCGACCGGGCGACGGGTTGGGGAAGGTCTCGAGGGCCTTGGACGGGGCGCTGGGCATGGGGTCTCCGCGATGCGGGCCACGCCGCGCGCACCCGTCGGGCGGCACGGCACGGCCGAAAAAAAAGGGCCCGTGGGGGCCTCGTTCGGGGCGGCACCCGGCCGGCCCGGGCCCGCCGCCTGCACGGGGCCCGCGGCCGGGAGGCCGGCACTGCGGTGCTATTATAGGCGCGGCCCGCCGAGGGGTCGCCCGCCGTGGCCCGCATCCGCTTCGCGTGCGGCCACCCCGTCCCAGACGAACCGATCGCCCCTGCCCGCGAGGGGACCGACAGAGCATTGCCCGTGCGCCTGAAACAGCTCAAGCTCGCCGGCTTCAAGTCCTTCGTCGACCCCACCTCGTTCGAGGTGCCGAGCCAGCTGGTCGGCGTGGTCGGCCCGAACGGCTGCGGCAAGTCGAACATCATGGACGCGGTCCGCTGGGTGCTCGGCGAGACCCGGGCGTCCGAGTTGCGCGGCGAGTCGATGCAGGACGTGATCTTCAACGGCTCGTCCGACCGCAAGCCGTCGGTGCGCGCCAGCGTCGAGCTGGTCTTCGACAACGCCTCGTCGCGGCTCGGCGGCGCGTGGGCGGGCTATGCCGAGATCTCGGTCAAGCGGATCCTGTCCCGCGACGGGCAGTCGAACTACCTGATCAACAACCAGGTCGTGCGCCGCAAGGACGTCCACGACATGTTCCTCGGCACCGGCCTCGGGCCGCGGGCCTACGCGATCATCGGCCAGGGCACGGTCTCCCGGATCATCGAGGCCCGCCCGGAGGACCTGCGGGTCTTCCTCGAGGAGGCGGCCGGCGTCTCGAAGTACAAGGAGCGCCGGCGCGAGACCGAGAACCGGCTCGCGGACACCCGCGAGAACCTGACCCGCGTCGAGGACATCCTGCGGGAGCTCGGCGGGCAGATCGAGAAGCTCGAGCGCCAGGCCGAGGTCGCCCGCGAATACCGCGAGCTCGACGAGGACCGCGAGTCGAAGCAGCGGATGCTCTGGATCGTGCGGCGCGACGAGGCCGAGGCCGACCGGCTGAAGGTCGCGCAGCAGGTCGCGCAGCTGACCAACGAGATCGAGGGACAGCTCGCCCAGCAGCGCTCCGTCGAGGCGCGGCTCGAGGAGACCCGCGCCGCGCACTACGCGGCGAGCGACGCGGTCCACGCGGCCCAGGGCGCCTACTACGAGGCCAACGGCGAGGTCACGCGGCTGGAGAACCAGATCCGCTTCGTCGCCGATTCGCAGGCCCAGCTGAAGGAACGGCTCGCCGCGCTGCAGGCGCAGATCGGTGCCGCCCGTGACCGCGACGCGCAGGCCACCGAGGCGCTCGCGCGCAGCGACGAGGCGCTGGCCGCGGCCGAGGAGCGGCAGGCGGTGCTCGCGCAGCGGCTGGACGACGCCAACGCCGAGCTGCCCGCGCTCGAGGATGCGCTGCGCGACGCCCGCGAAGCGCTCGACGCGGCCCGTGCGCGCGCGGCCGAGACCTCGCAGGCGATACAGGTCGCCGCGACCCGGCAGCGGGCCCACGAGGACGCGATGCGCGGCCTGCAGGACCGCGACGAGCGACTGCGCGACGCACGCGCCCGGCTCGGCGAGGCGCCGCAGGCCCAGCTCGACGACCTGCGCGAGCGGCTCGCCGAGGCCGAGGCGGTGGAAGAGGCCGCCGGCGAGCGGGTCGCCGAGGGCGAGGCGCGCTGGAGCGAGCTCGACGGTCGTCGCGGACCGGCGCAGGAGGCGCTGCGCGACGCGCTCGCGAAGGTGGCCCAGGTCGACGCGCGGATCGCCGCGCTGCGCCAGATCCAGGAACGCGTGCGCACCTCGGGCAAGACGGCCCCCTGGCTGCAGAAGCACGGGCTCGAGGGCATGAAGCGGCTGTGGCAGCGGCTGCGGATCGAGCCCGGCTGG